>PWZW01000108.1 GCA_003567255.1 Puniceicoccaceae bacterium
ACCCTTTGCCGGATGCACTCGGCTAGGACTTGGCGGCAGCGACGCCGAAACTTCCCGCATCCGGACAGAGGTGGAGGCGTATATCAGGGTTTTCCCGCGAGAAGTACTGCATATTCCATTCGCTATCAAAGAGCATGGCGAGGCGGCCATCGGCATCCTTCACGGGTAAACACCCCGACAAGTATTTACCCGCGACCGCTTCGGGTTGGACCTCGGGATCGAGCCAGCGCGTGACCCGCCAAGGCGTGGCCTCGGCCCGCGTTTCTGCCCCGTACTCGCCCTGCATCCGGTGCTGTACCACGTCAAATTGAAGCGCGCCGACCGCACCCAGCAGGGGGATATTGGAAACGGAATCCAAAGGATAGAAACGCTGCACGACCTTTTCCTGAAGGAGTTGATCGATTCCTGTCCGGAATTTTTTAAAATTTAGGGTATCCACGTTGTGGAGCAGGATGAAACTCTCCGGCGGAAAGCGCGGAATTGGCTCGTAGCAGATTTTTTGATCCTCGGTGAGGGTATCTCCGATCCCGAGCCCGGCCTGGCCGGTGATTCCGATGATGTCCCCCGGCCAAGCCTCATCCTGAGTCTCGCGCTCTCGACCGAACAATTGGTGTGAGAAGGACAGCCGGAGTTTTTTCCCCGACTGCGCGTGGCTGACTTGCAGATCCCGGGAAAACTTCCCCGTGCAGACTCTCAGAAAAACCAAGCGGTCCCGGTGCTTGGGATCCATGTTCGCTTGGATTTTGAAAATAAATGCCGAAAACGGCACTGCCTCCGGAGAGATACTGCCTCCGGCTTGCAGGGCTCTGGGCTGCGGCTCGGGTGCATAGCGGAGAAATCCGTCGAGGAGGAGCTGCACCCCAAAATTGTTCACGGCACTACCGAAGTAAACGGGCGTCATCTCGCCTTGCAAAATTGCCTTGTGGTCGAAGGCCGTCCCCGCAGCTTCGAGCAACTCTACCTCCTCTCTCAGCGGTCCGAGAATGTCCCCGGGGACACTATCGACGAGGGCCGGGTCGTCCATCCCGGAAACCGCCACAGGTGCTTTGAAACGTCCCCCGGTCACGCGCTCGAACCGATGGAGCTTACCATCCACCCGATCAAACACACCGCAGAAGTCGGGGCCCGTGCCCACCGGCCAGTTCACCGCAAAAGTTTTCAGCCCAAGGCTTTGCTCGATGTCGTCCAGCAACTCAAAGCAATCCTTCCCCGGGCGGTCGCACTTATTGATGAATGTAAAAATCGGGATGCCCCGCTGGCGGCAGACTTCAAATAGTTTACGGGTTTGGTCTTCGATCCCCTTGGCCACGTCGAGCACCATGACGGCGGCATCCACTGCGGTGAGTACGCGATAGGTATCTTCGGAGAAATCGCGGTGACCGGGAGTATCGAGCAAGTTGATGCGTAGGCCTGCGTAATCAAACTGCATGACCGTGGAGGACACGGAGATCCCTCTTTTTTTCTCCAGTTCCATCCAGTCCGAAGAGGTCTCGGTCGCCTTCTTGCGGTCGCGCACAGAGCCTGCGAGATTGATGGCCCCTCCGTAGAGAAGAAACTTCTCGGTCAAGGTGGTCTTACCCGCATCCGGGTGAGAAATAATCGCGAAGGTACGCCGACGCGCAAACTCTGGTATTTGCTTACTCATAAACCTGCTGATCGGGCCCGGCCCGAACGAAAACCGTCAGCATAGCTGAGCGGGTTTCCGCTTGTCGAGCATTGGCCTTCAAGCGGGTGAGGGATTTTTGGGAAATGAGTCGGGCGGTTGGCTCGATGAAATAAGTTTCAAGTGGTCGCGAAAGTTTTGGAATAGGAGGTTTACCGAGAAGATCTTACCCGTGTGGAAATTTACTTTTTTTACACCATGGTGATTGACTCCCTCTGCTTTGATTGAGTGCATGTATTTTTACAGATCCAGACTTCTCCCGCTCAGACGCCGTGATCAAAACAGACATAGTTAGTGACACCTCTCCCGAGATGAACTTCCCCGAGAACTTTGGAGGGGACCCCCATGGCATTTTGCGGGGTGCGATCAACGATCATACCATCGTCGCGATCACCGATGCAGAGGGCATCATCGTCGACGTAAACGAGAAATTTTGCAGAATATCCGGCTACTCACGGGATGAGCTCTTGGGAGAGAATCACAGGATCCTCAAATCCGGCCAACATGATCGCGAGTTTTACCGGAACCTTTGGAAGACCATTTCGAGCAAACAGATTTGGAAGGGGACGATCTGCAACAAACGTAAAGACGGTGAATTTTACTGGGTCGATTCCGCTATATTTCCACTTTTGGCAATCGATGGGAGCATTTGTGGCTACCTGTCTCTCCGCACGGACGTTTCGGATCTAAAGCGCAGTGAGGAGGAAAAAGCGCGGCTCTTCTCCGACCTCCGACGAAGTGTGGACGATGCCAATATCGCGCAAAACCAATTGTTAACGCTCTTTAACTTTGCGCCCATCGGCATCAGTTGGCGGCAAGTGGATGAACTCGGTAATCCAACCACGAATCACATCAACCCGCGCTTTACGGAAATCATCGGCCTGACTGCGGAAGAGGCGCTGAACATCGAGAACGTGCGGAGGATCACCCACCCGGACGACTGGGCCCAGCAAGATAAGCTGACATCCGCGCTGTACGCTGGGGAAATGGACCGCTTTAACATAGAGAAGCGTTACATCCACAAAGACGGCCGCATTGTCTGGGGCGACCTTACCGTGACGCTCCTCCGCAATGAGGCGGGCATCGTCACCCACCACTTCGCCATGCTAGAGGATGTGACTTCGCGGCATGAAGCCGAGGAAAGCCTGCGCCGGAGTGAGGCGCGCTGGCGCACCTACCTCGAAACCGCCAGTGAAATCTTGTACGCCCTCACTCCGGAATTGAATTTCAAGTTTGTCTCTCCGGCGTGGAGCCAAAAGTTGGGACACCCGGTGGACCAGGTGGTTGGTCGGCCCTTCTTCGACTTTATTCATCGCAACGACGTGCATCGCTGCCAGGCATTCATCGAGGACGTCCTCGCCGAGCGACCACACCCCGATTATGTCGAATACCGGGCTCAGCATCAGGATGGGTCTTGGTCCTGGCACGCCACTACCGGTTCCTCATACAGTGATCGGGATGGACGTCGCGCATTCTTTGGGGTCGCCCGAGACATCAGCCTGCGGAAAGAAGCAGAAGACAGCCTAAAAGCCTCCCTGGAACGTCGGGAAGAGTTGGAGCAAATCATCAACCGCTCTCCCGCAGTGGTGGTCTTGTGGCGGTCAGATGGCGAGGCTTGGCCAGTGGAATTTGTTTCCACGAGCATCGAGCAATTTGGCTACAGCGCGGAGCAATTCACCTCCCGCGAGCTCGCTTTTATTGACATCACCCACCCCGACGACAGGGAAAGGGTGCAAGCCGAAATCGCGGCCCACGCTCTGGGAGAGCACACGGAGTACAATCAGGAATACCGGATTGTCGGAGCGGATGGCTCGGTGCACCACGTCGAGGACCACACTATCGCCCGGAAAGACGAAAAGGGCAGAGTCTCTCACCACGAAGGGATGATCACCGATGTAACGGAGCGCAAAGCCGCCGAGGCGCGCGACAAGGAAGCCACCGCCCGTGAACTCGGAGTGGCGCGCGACGTGCAACTCCACTTGCTGCCGTCCAACTTTCCGGAGCTTCCGGGCATTGAGATCGAAGCCCTCGCTCAACCTTCTCTGGCTTTGGGAGGAGACTACTTTGATGTGCTTGAGATAGATAAGACGCATCTCGGCTTTGTCATCGCTGACGTTTCCGGAAAAGGCGCTCCCGCGGCCCTGATGATGGCGGCCTGCCGGGCGAGCCTTCGCCTTTTGGCAAAAGATGAGCTATCTCCGAAGGCAGCAATGCGGCGCTTGAATCAATCCCTCGAGGCAGACATGCCCCCGCAAATGTTTATCACACTCTTCTACGGGATTTTAAACCTGAAAACCAATGAGCTCCGGTACGTGAGGTGCGGACACGAACCACCGATGATCCTGCGTCAGGGAGACATCAGCCCGGAACTACTCAAAGCAGGTGGGTTCGCGCTTGGATTAACGGATAGCGAACTGTTTGATGAAACCGTTGAGGAAGGTAGTGTACGTCTCAGTGAGGGAGATTTGCTGGTGCTTTACACCGATGGCATAAACGAAGCCTCCAACACCCAAGGCGAGGAGTTTGGCTTAGACCGGATGGTGGATTTATTTGTCCGGTATGAAGGACAGCCTCTGGGTGCAATGGTTAAGCGACTGGACCGCCATCTCCGCCAATTCTCCGCCCTCTCACAAACACTCGACGACCGTACCCTGCTCTTGCTGCGCCTTGGGAAATAAGCTTTGCCGAAACAGCCCCCTGCCTTGGACCCCGACTGAGGCCCCGGGAAAGCCCCTCCCCCAACAGCACCCAGACCTAGCTCCGCAGACTCACTCCTGGTGGAAGAAAAGCACACGGTCGTGCACAAGCATGGCGAGATCGGGAGTACCGTCTCCGTTAAAGTCGCCACTAACAATTTCACGCGGCTCGCTACCACTGCCACTCCGCCCCTGAAAATGCATGTTTTGGTCGAACACACGCCAAAACAAGAGGCTTTTCCACCGCCCCTCGCTCTCCGCGGAACGCCCTAAAACGTCGACCAGGTTGCGATTGGCATCGACCGCGATCAGGGAGGTTTCCTCAGCCTTAAGCTCAACCGGATAAAACTGATTATAGCGAACCTCCCCAAGATCCGTTTCGTAGCGGGCAAGCATGCGTTGCTGCCAGCGAGGCCCTTCCATAGGAAGTTGCCAAAACCGGTCTGATCCAAAAAAGAGCAGGACTTCCTGCCCATCCTCCGTTCGCCCGGTTTCCCGGACCCAGGCCTTCAAATCAATCGTGCCCACGTCCATGGTAGTATCGTAGCGGAAGACACCATCAGCCTCTCTTCGCAGCGTTTGCAATTCTCCCCGGGCTTGGACGTAAAATCGAAGCCCTACCAAGCCGTCCCCCTCCTCAATAACCGGGATCACGGCGTTCACCACGTCACCGCTTCGACGGGCGTTAAATTGATCAACGATCTCAAAGTCGTCTTCCACCACCCGCAAAGCCCGGGCAAACCCGCGGTCCCCGACGACGAGTACGTTCCCCAAGCCGCCGGGATCATCCAATACAGTGAGGTTTGCCAGTGAAACACTCCGAAGTAAATTTTGCCGCAGCGCAGAGTTCTCGGCAAAGGGCACCCATTTGCCGGGATCCTCGACCGCCCCTTTGTAGAAGATTGCCGGCTCACGCGGAGTCAAAATCATCAATGCAGGAAGCTCTCCAAACAAGCCCTCAACGGCGATCAGCTCCGTCGGGTCACGACGCAAACCGGTAATCGGCAATTCAGAATGGATCTCCCAGGTGATGCTCGGGGAGGCAAGGTTTGTGGACGCAACGAGCACAAGTAGCTTGGGCCCGTCCTCATCCTTAGCCAGCACCACCAAATCATCCTGTCCGTTTGGGAGAAGGTCCATTGCCTTGGCAGCCAATGGCTCTGCCTCACCCAATGGAATGGGCATGGGAAAGGACAGTCGCCCGCGTTCATCCAGATGACTGTAGCCAATCAACTGCTCACCACTGCTCACCAAAATCAAACTCTCCCACTGCGCTGAACCAAACCTCCCGTGGGTGATTGAGGAGACGCCGCGATAGGAGGGGAATCGACGCGGCGGAGCAAAACCTGTTCCCGAACCCGCAAAGAGTAAGACCTCAGCCGAAGCAGGGTCGACGACCACAACATCTTCCATCCCATCCTTTTGAAAATCTGCCGTCAGGATCAGTGCGCTCTCCCGCCCAGAGCTCATTCGGATCGGAAATACGGACGGTCGCAAATCCGCCCTCCCCGATTCGGCCGCCTCCTCCGGGGCGCTGAAGACGATGCGAAACGTTTCGATGGCACCACTCCGCACATCGGTATATCCAAAAGTAGGATACGTCTCAGCGTCCGAACTTTCGACAGTTTCGACAAAGCGCAAACCCCGTGGAACTCCGGTGACAGGCATCTGAATCTCCGGCCCGAAACGGCCTGGTTCAAGCTGCTCCCGAAGGATGATGCGGGCACCCCCATCAGAGACCAGGTAGAGGGCATCGAGCAGGCCATTCCCTGTGACGTCCTGCAAAACCAGGTCGAAGGCATTTTCGACCGTGCTCAAATGACGGGTCAATTCACGGTCGGTGCGGTCCTCGGCGCCGCGACGCCAAACAAAGAGCCCGTTACGTGCCAAAAGGACCAAATCGGTCGACCCATTTTGGTCGATGTCTGCGGCGATCAGGGTGCGGTCCCACCCGAGGGGCTCAGGTTCATCAAAACGCTGTGACTCCACCCAGAGGCCATCTTCCCCTTGGAAGCGGAGGCTGAGTCCCTCACTGCGCGAGGTATAGGCGAGGTCCATCGCTCCATCGCCATTGAAATCTCCGACCGCAAGGGTGAAGAGTTGCTCGCGCACAGAGACTTGCTCGCGCTGAAAACGGGCATCCTCCAGCACCGGATCCCAGCGATTGGTTTGGAAGCTTCGCCGTGCCTCAGCGCTTGCCACACCCTCCGGTAATTGAATCAGCAGGTCAATGGTGGTGTTGTCATTGTTGATGGCGGCCAGATCCATCAAACCGTCGCCGTTAAAATCAGCCACCTGGAGCGAGCGGGTACCCCAATCAAGCTTGAAAACCTCCGGGCCCTCGAGCACAGGTGGAGTCAATGCCAAGGCACCTCCCGCGCCCATGGTTCCCAAACAAAAAAACGGAATCAAAGGTTTGAAATGCTTAAACATAAATCAATGGTTCCCCCCGGGCCTAGCGCTCCGGTTTTTCAAACATAATCACGCGTACTGAAAAGGAATTGGGGTTAGCGTGAGATTCGGAGAGCAGGTAATAGTCGAGCCCGCGCAGGCGCTCAAACATTGCTTGATAAGGCAGTTCCGTCGCCGCATCGAGGCTCGCTCCAAGCAAAAAGGCTTCACTGAATTCGCCAACCATTGCCCCAAGGTTCAAGTAGCCCCGAGCATACGCGTTTGGAGCGGCGATGACATCCAAATACTCCCCCAACCAGGCCTGATTCCACAAGCCTTCGCCGGGAGCGGAGGCGCGGTTGATTCGCTGAAAAGCGCTCCTGAGGAGGTGCGGTGGGCCATCGGAAGCAATCACGCGATCTCTGGTCACCACATAGCCAAACTGGGATGAGGGCTCGCCCTCATCCGAATCTTCGGGGTCCCGGAAGTGGTAGATGGTGGCTCCATCGATCTCACTTGCCGCAAAATATTCACTTCCTCCGGGAACCAAGCCTTTCAGCGTTTCCAATGCCTCGTTGAAGGCGACGCCATCCAGCAGGTCGAGGACGTAAACCGAGGCCGGCATCTCGATACCACTGCCTGAACCGCTGTCCATCGGTACGCTGTAAGAGACCAGGGAATCGCGAATGTTTCCGATCAATGCACCCCGCAAGTCCACGCCCGTTTCCAGCCGAATCTGCTCAAGCTGCATCGCAAAGATCCCTCCATAGATGGGATTGACTTGGTTGACCAGAGCTTCCAACGCCTCGAAGGCCCCGGAGATACTGAAGCTAGAGTAATCGCTCGAAAGGGCATTTTCCGGAACAAAAGCGGGCGCAGCGGGCATCCGCGGGCCATAGTTTAAAAGGCTGAGGACGCCCGCCTTTTCAGCAAAGCTGAGGGCAAACCGCATTTCGACCGCAGCATCCTGCGGTACCTCCGCGCCAAAGCGCATGCCCTCCATCAGTTCCAGACCCAGCGTATCGATGAGCACTTCAGCATTGAGCCCAATCGCGATAAGCATTTCGCCAAGATCATCGCGAATTAAATCGTTTACTGCAGAAAAAATGCGGCCGGTATTCAGGTAAATATTCACCATGCTATCGGGTACCTGCTCACTCGCACCGAGGTATCCCGGAGTATCCATTAAACGACGCTCGCGCATCGTACCGGTCAGCAAGCTTTCTATATGAGCCTCGACGACGAAGACTTCTGTTGAGGCAATCAAAAGGTTATCGACTAATGCGTAAGCAAACTTGGGCTCCATTTCGAGACTGTCCGCATCCTCCAGGGAGCCCACGGATATGGAGGTCCCCATGAATTCGACCGTCTCGAGGATATGGGGGGCCTCACCCTCCTTTTCGCGGTGGTCTGCAGCGATATCCAGGGCTTTTTTCAGCGTGGCCTCGGCTTCGTCACGATCTCCACGATACTCCGCAAGCAGCACAAAATGGATTTCATCCATAGCACCTGCAAAGGCTTTCGAAAGATTGTGTACCGAAAAAACCATACCATCCGCAAAGATGGAGGAAATCCCGGCGCCCTCCGTTGCGATCTCCTCGAAGAACGCGCCCATCTCTCCACCGACAGCTTCGTCTAAATGCTTAAGCATCTCCTGCCAGGAACTGCCTCCATCCGAATCCGGATCATCCATTTGGAAAAAACCTTTCGTGAAAACCCCAAGGTCCTCTAAAGACCGGGTGGACACGGCGACTTCTGCGGTCTCATCGATCAACTCAAGTAAACGGGTTTGACCGTTGAGGGATGCAGACGCTGCCAGGAAGCTGGAAAGCATGAGCGCAAGCGCGGTGGTTTTTGTGTAGAGGGATTTCATATGGTTAAACCGAGGGTAGCGAAAAGCGAACTGGCTGGAGGCTTAGGGCGAGGCGGATGCCGATGGGGCACCCGCAGACTCCGGCCGCGGAGGTGAGTTATACCGAAAGCCCGCATTTGGATTGCGCGGGTCGAAGGCGAAGGCGTCCAAATTATCAAGAAAGTTACGTAGGGTGATCGCGGATATCGAAAAGCCGAGACCCTCCGCGCCCATGGCCACGACTTTCATGTTATTCACCCCGACGACCTCGCCGCGTAAATTCAGGAGCGGGCCACCGGAATTTCCCGGACTGATCTGCGTGGTCGTTTGCAAGTATATACGGCCGTCAATCACACGGTTCGTCAGGCTGATGATACCTTCGGAAACGGTACG
>PWZW01000263.1 GCA_003567255.1 Puniceicoccaceae bacterium
AACCAGAAAGGACGATCTCTTTGAGGTACATGAAACAAAAGAGTAAAAGTCCGTAAGCACAAAACCTGCCCCCCCTCTCGGCAATCTAAAAAACTAAAATATATATCTGTTTTATTTACATCTTCAGTATCCACGCTTAGCTTGGCACTATGAAATATTTAATCGATAAGCAGACGGGTGGCGTGTATCACTGTATGAGCCGCTGCGTGCAAGGGCGCCGCCTATTCAAGAAACAGGAGCTTGAGGTCTTTCGAAAGATGCTTTGGCAGGTAGCCGAATTCTCCGGCTTGGAGGTGGTGACCTATTGCCTCATGAGCAATCACTTCCACATCCTTGTGAGAGTCCCTCATAGCGATACGAAGGTTACGGATGCTGAATTAGTCCGGCGCTTTGGAGTCCTCTACCCGGTTCGCTCAAAGTTCGCACCCATGACGCCCGAGGCACTGGCCGACCTGCTGGCAAAAAATGATGCGACTTCCGACGACCTTCGGCTGTGGCTCCGAAGACGCATGCACAACGTTTCAGAATTTATGCGGACGCTTAAACTACGCTACAGTTTATGGTACAACCGTACACACGACACTTTTGGTGCCCTTTGGGCAAATCGATTTCAGGCGGTTTTGGTGGAGGATAAGCCATCGACTTTGCGGATTGTCGCCGCCTATATTGATTTAAATCCGGTACGGGCTGGATTGGTCAAAGATCCCAAGGATTATCGCTTCTGCGGGTATGCGGAAAGTTTGCTTTCGCGCAGTCCGGTACGGACATCTTTGGCCCAGTTATTTCAGCACGAGGCCGCTGATGATACCGAACGGCTTGCCGCATACCGTTACCTGCTGTTTTTCCGAGGTTCCCAGCACGCGGAAGGTAAAGCCACTATGCCTGAGGCGTTAGTTAAAAAAGTATTGAGTAGTGAAAAGGGTACGCTCCCCCTGGCAGAGGTGCTTCGTTGCAAGCTTCGTTACCTGACCGAAGGTCTGGTGATTGGCTCGGAAAATTTCGTTCGCAGTTATCTGGGCGAACGCAAGCGCAAGGCTTTGTTTCAAGACAGGGATGCCTTACCCGACATTTGCTCGCTCCGTTCTCCAAGAAAAGGGCGCTAATGGAAATCGTGTGACTTCGCTACGGGTAGGTTGATGCCGGCGAGTGGAGCGATCCTTTTGGCTCTCAGATGAACGACCTCATTTTTATTCTGAATTGTACCGCAAACCATGAGAAAAGCCTCTCGGCTTATAAGCAGACGCATTTCCTCAAATAATGTTGGCGTGACCACAACATTGGATACGCCGGTTTCATCTTCGAGGCTAAGAAAGACAAAGCCCTTCCCCGTTCCGGGCCGTTGCCGACAAATCACCGCACCAGCAATCGTCAATTCGCTGCCATGCCTTGCGCGCTGAAGGTCGGCGGCCCGCCAAATTCCTTTTAATTCCTTTCGCAAAAGCCGCATGGGATGTGGCCCTGCGGTTAAGCCCAGGCTTTCGTAATCGGCCTGGATTCGCTCAAACATGGACATTGCTTTGAGAGGTGCTGCCGTGCGGGGCGCAGCGTCGGTTAAATTCAGCTCAGCTTCATTAAAGTCCAAATTATCGGCCAACTCCCACAAGGCGGCCCGCCGTGACGGTTCAAAGCAGCGTAAGGTGCCAGCCAGTGCAAGGGCTTGCAGGCTGGCCGCATCGAGACTGGCACGGCGCCGAAAATCAGCCAAATCGACGAAGGAAGCTGCTTGACGTGCGGCAAGGAGCTTTTCGATTCCCTTGCGAGGCAGCCCGCGGACTGCCATCAAACCAAGTTGGATCGTCTGATCATTCACCACGGTGCTGGCTGCCTCAGATTCGAGCACACAAGGGCTACGGAAGCGTATTCCATGTCGCTTGGCGTCTTGTATCAATGTCGCCGGAGAATAAAACCCCATTGGCTGGTTATTGAGGAGCGCACAGTAGAGTTCCGCCGGATAATGCGCCTTTAAATAAGTACTGGCATAAGCCAAGAGGGCAAAGCTGATGGCGTGGGATTCGGGAAATCCATAAAGGGCAAACGAGCTGGTCGCCCGTAATATCTTTTCGATACTGTTAGGTTCGACGCCCTTGCGCTCCATCGCAATACGCATTTGCGCCTGCACCTTGGAGAGGCGTTCTGGTGATTTATGGAAATTCAGAGCGCGGCGTAATTCCTCAGCTTGAGCACCGGTAAAATCTGCCATAATCATGGCGATTTGAAGCATTTGTTCTTGATAAAGCGGAACACCGAGCGTGCGCTCCAAGACGGGTTTCAAGCGATCATCGATATAATCGACCGGAGCCCTTCCCTGCCGTCGAGCAAGGTACGGATGAACCAGGTCGCCCTGGATGGGCCCTGGCCTGATGATCGCGACCTCAATGGCCACATCATAGAAACAGGTGGGTTTCATGCGTGGCAGCGTGGCTTGTTGGGCACGACTTTCGATTTGAAAAACTCCGATGGTGTCGGCGGTTTGCATCAGCCGATACGTTTTCGGATCGTCCTTGGGAATGGTAGCCAAATCGATCGGATGACCCCGTGCGCGGGCAATTTCCAAGGCATCTTGCATGGCCGCCATCATACCAAGGCCCAACAGATCAACCTTTACGATACCAAGGTCCTCACAATCATCCTTATCCCACTGTGCCACGACACGCCCCGCCATGGATGCTCGCTCCAGGGGAACGATTTTATCCAATGCATGATCACAAATAATCATGCCTCCGGAATGTTGCCCCAGGTGGCGGGGAAGGCCGTAGATTTTTTCATACAAGCCCGTCAGCGCAGGGAGGCGTGGATGATCCTCCGGGATACCGGCCTCTGACAACTGAGCGGAAAGATCGAGCGTCTGCGGGTAGTCCCCGCCCGCAGACAAACTGGAAAATCGATCTATTAAAGCAGTAGGAAAATTAAGCACCTTGCCGATCTCGCGGATCGCGCTGCGACCGCGATAGGTGATTACGTTTGCCGTCATAGCAGCTCCATGTTCGCCGTAGCGTCGGTAAACCTCTTGAATGACTGCTTCCCGCCGTTCGCCACTGGGGAGATCCAGATCAATATCGGGCCAGCCCTGACGCCCTTCACTAAGAAAGCGCTCAAAAAGCAACCGACAGCCGATCGGGTCGACGGCAGTGATGCCGAGACTATAGCAAACGGCACTGTTGGCGGCACTCCCCCGGCCTTGAACCATGATCCCCGCACTTTTGCAGAAGTTAATAATATCCCAGACAATGAGAAAATACCCGCCAAACCCGAGTCGACGAATCACCGCAAGCTCATGGTTTAATTGATGGCGCACCTTTGGGGTCAGTCGTCCGTAACGTTGCTTGGCGCCAGCAAAGGTTTGTCGACGCAGAAATTCATCCGTATCCCCGCCATAAGGAACCGGATATCGGGGAAAGCGATAACCGGTGGACTGAAGGGAAAACTCAAGCCTCGAAGCAAGTGCAACGGTGTTGTGAAGTGCCTCCGGCAGATCACGAAAAAGCGTTTTTAAAGACGCCGCAGACTTCACATGCCTCTCGGCGTTTTGGGCGAGTTTACGTCCGGCGAGATCGAGGTGGGTGTGCTCCCTCAAGCAAGTGAACACATCGAGCACGGGTCGATCCTGCCGGTGTGCATAGCGCACTCCATTCGTAGCCAGCACAGGGAGGTTCGCTTGAGCGGCAAGCCCTGCAAGGTCGCGCAAAGATCGCGTATCTGAGCGGCGGTGATGGTGCTGTACTTCGACATAGCACTGATTTTTTTCGGGAAAAGCTTGCTGAATTTTGGCGAGTGCCGCGACGGCATCTGCGGGACTGCGCCGGAGGGCCAAGGGAAGTACCCCCTCCTCACTATCGCCGCTTAACGCGACCAAGCCGAAACTTGAAGCAGCCAAGTCAGCCCATGCAAAACGCGCGTCTCCCTTACGGCCCCGCAATTGAACCCGCGAAATAAGTCGGCACAGGTTGGCGTAACCAGCCGGGGACTCGACCAAGACGGGTAAGACCCCACCGTCTGCCATGGTGAGCTCTGCGCCGACGATTGGGCGGACACCCTCCGCTCGACAAGCTTTATAAAAACGCGGTGCGCCGTAGAGCCCGTCGCGGTCAACCAAGGCGGCGGCGGGCATCTTGGCTTCAGCAATCGCTTTAGCCAAGGCCTCTGGTGTAGAGCCTGCCCGCAAAAAGCTAAAAGCACTCGCGGCGTGAAGTTCGACAAAATCACCCATAGACTCCGTCCAGCCACCAAGCCGCAGATTCTCTGAAAATCCGCAACAGGGCCCCATTCTCCGATTCAACATCCCATTCCTCGCGCGCCCAGGGCAGCTCAGTCCACCAGGCACCCGAAGATCGCCAAGGTCCCCGAAGTCCGCGAAGCGCTCCATCAAAATCACTGCTTTTTTGAAGGAGCACGGGGCGGGCTTGTTCTGTCCACACCTGAACCAAGCGTGGAGGACGAAAGCGCCGTAAGGGGAGTCCGTAAAGCGGCGGACTCCTAACCTCGGTGGACTTAGCACCCAGCGTACTGCGATGATGCGAGAGGCGCTCCATGGTAAAAGCATCCGGGCGCCATGAATTTGCCACGCGCGGAGTACCTATACGGGAACTGCCAAGCAATCCGGCCAATTGATCTGCGGTGCGGACAAAACCGGCAGAGTCTTCCATGGCCAAGGCAAACAGCTCACGCTGCTGATAGGCCATACGGCACGTGTCCAATTCGAGGGCAAGGCCAACGATGGGTGCGCTCAGCTGGACACCTTCGAGTGCGTTTACCAAAACTCGAAAAAGCGTTTCGCTCCGGCTGGTCGGTTCTGGTAAGTTCAGGTGCTTATAGAAAGTGGATCCACGCTCAAGTTTCAGAGATAAAATACACCCTTTGGCGGCAACTTGGCGTACCTGCATTTCAAGCGCCAGTTCGTCAACGTAACGACGCATCAGAAAGCGCAGGGCTTCCATATTCTCGAGGCGAAACTCAAAGGAACCCTGACGCGCAAAAGAATGTTCCCAAGCTACTTGCCTAAGGGGCCGCACCGTTTCCCCGTTGATACGACCGAGCACCTCAGCCCCCCGTTGCCCGAGTCGACGAGTAATCTCGCAGCGGGGCAAGCGGCGAAACTCCCCCATTGTGCGAATACCCCAACGCTCCAGAATATTGAGTTCTCTGCGATCAAACCCAGCCAAGGAAATCCGCAAACTCTCCAAAAAAGGGGTCAGGGCATCCGCCGCAAACACGGGCATCCCTCTCAACCCAGCCCAAGCGGCATGATCGGGCGTCTGTCCCAGACCGCCACGCAAGTGCAAGCCATCCGTCTGCAAAGCCTCCTGGCAACGCTCGGCCATCTCAAAACGTAATTCTCCGGGACGACACCCTTTCCCCGAAGCGCGGGTGCGCCCCCGCACATCGACCGTAACCAAGCCGGGCGCGGTTTCCTCGACCAGGGGACTCAATTGTTGCGCCAGTAAGCACAGCCAGCGCATTGCTGAAATTTCGGCAGAGGCTCGGGCGGGAAACAGGCGCAGATGACTGAGGCGGGCCAAGGCTTGTGGGGGACGCATCCCTATCCGGACTCCAGCTTCGCGAGCCGAGCGACTAAGTGCACACACCTTTGACTGTTCACCATCCTCATCCAAAGCGGCGACGGGGACCCCACGACTGATGAGCTCCCGCAATTCGGGTTGATAGCGGACGAGGGCCTGAAGGCGAAACTCGGATAAATAAAAAGCGGCGTACATAAAACTACATCAGCAAACCCTGACACTTGTTTGCTCGGCACAAGCTCGGATGCGTGGGCTGCGCCAAGGCGGCGTGAACCGGATCCATCATAAATTCAGGCAAAAGCGGGACGACGAGTGTGTGGATGGACGGCGCGGCGCGGAGCTGCTCCGGCACGTCCGCCCGGCACACAACGCAAATGAGCCAGTAGCTCACGTCTCGGTAAATCGAAAGCGGCAGCGGTAAACGCAGGCTCTAAGCAAAAGCGCTTATTCGCGGCCACTGCGCAAGGCACTGGCAGGAAGGTAAGGAAAACCTGCCCTGCTGACTTCGCCGCGCGCTGTAGGCGAAACCACCGGGAAGACGGAATCTTTTCCAAAACCGCAGGGGACTCACCACGGAAGTCGAGACAGAGCCAATGAAAATTGCGGTCGCGCACCAAATAATCCGCCGCCTGCAGAGCCTCTTCGACCTGCTGACAGCGGGCCCAAAATAGATTCTTGAGCAAGGTGCTGTCAGTCGTTTCCGGGCAAAACCCATCGCAGGCATCAATTAAAGCAAAATACTCATTTCTCTCCTGAGCCGCCTCCAAAGCCGATTCAAGCACAAGGGAAGCTCCACCCGGTCGACCTGCGGCTTCGACAAATTCATAAAAAGCCCCAGCTTGAAACCCTCCCTGTAAAGCCGCACCAAGCCCCTCGGCTGCAAGTGGAATGCGTCTATCAGAAGCGTGCTCAGAAATCTCAACGCCCGACCGCGCACCAACCTGACGCGCCATCTGAGCAAAAAGCGCCTTTCGCTGAGCGTTTGCCTGACTCGTGTTTAACATTAAAATATAGTGAACAAATTTTCACATACCTTGCAAGTGGCAATCAGCTTTTATGCTATATTGGCAGCACGTGTTCTACCGAGTTTTACGATTGGAGGGTCATGGACGGACAAAAAGATGCCCAAGCGGCAGATGCTTGAAAAATTAACAAATTTGATGATTTTAAAAAAACTCAGTTGACGCGTTCAATGTGGCTAAGCTTACTTTTGTTTTCTGTTTGGCGTGATAGCTCAGTCGGTAGAGCAGAGGATTGAAAATCCTTGTGTCCCCGGTTCGATTCCGGGTCTCGCCACCACTTTTAAGCCCGCATCCTCAATGGATTGCGGGCTTTTTGCTATCTTTGCTTAGGGCTTTTCCCTTGTCAGCCCAGACGGCACGGATAGACTAAAGACGTAGTATTGTTGTCTCCTCCCCACCCTTCCACTATGAATAAAGCACCCATCCAAATCGCCATCACTGGGGCTGCCGGTCAGATCGGCTATGCTCTGCTCTTTCGTATCGCCTCAGGGGCGGTTTTTGGCCCCGACCAACCGGTGGTTCTACGGTTAATAGAAATTCCACCGGCTATCGAAGCCCTACAAGGGGTTGTGATGGAGTTGGACGACTGCGCCTTTCCGCTGCTCACCAAAGTCATCGCCACGACCGACCTTGACGAAGGATTCAAAGATGCGAACTGGGCACTTCTCGTAGGCAGCGTGCCCCGCAAGGCGGGAATGGAGCGGAAGGATTTGCTGAATATCAACGGAAAAATATTTATCTGCCAAGGCGAGGCAATTGCCCGCAATGCCGCCGAAGATGTCCGGGTCTTGGTTGTCGGAAATCCCTGCAACACAAATTGTTTAATCGCCATGCGCAACGCGGCAAAGGTGCCTGCGGACCGCTGGTTTGCCATGACGATGCTGGACGAAAACCGCGCGAAAACACAGCTTGCACAAAAAGCCGGCGTTCCGGTGACTGCGGTCACTAACCTAACGATTTGGGGGAACCACTCAGCGACTCAGTATCCGGATTTTTATTCGGCCAAGCTTAATGGTAAATCAGCCGCTGAAGTGATCGGAGATGAACGTTGGCTAAAAGAAACCTTTATCCCAACTGTTCAAAAGCGCGGAGCCGCAATCATCAAGGCCCGTGGACTTTCTTCGGCGGCCTCGGCAGCGAACGGGGTGATCGATACCTTACGTAAACTCACCCAACCCACTCCGCCGGGCGATAGTTTCAGTGTGGCCGTCTGCTCAGATGGCAGTTACAACACACCCAAAGGTTTGATGGTTTCGCTACCGATGCGCTTTGACGGCGAGCGGCTGCATGTCGTTCAAGGGATTGAGCTCAACGCCTTCAGTCGCGCGAAGATCGATGCTTCGACGGCGGAGCTGCAAGAAGAGCACGACGCAGTGGAAGCTTTGCTCCATTAGGAAGCGCGCATCTGTTTAGCCAGGGTTTAGACGGGCCCCAACCCTGGCGCGCCCATGATTCCCCGGTCATCCGGAGACAGGCTTCAGTTTCAACCCTAAAAAAGCACCAGCAAACCCCGCTGCGCTTAACAAAAGAACCGTGGCGGCGATGGAGAAAAGGGCGGTTAAGGCACCGACCAAGCCAGAGGCTAAGAGCAGCGCGCCCATTACCGTATTACTGACAGCAACATAGTCGGTCCGTTTATTCCCCTCGGCGAGGTCGACCACATAGGTTTTCCGACCGAGCCGCACCCCGGCATGGGCCAAGCCAAGGGCAAAAAATGCGATCGGATAGAAAATGTAGTTTGCCAAGCTCGACGTGGGCAGGAGCGACCAAACCGCAACCATGCTGGAAAATATGGCGGCACCACCGCAGGCCAGCGCAAACACATGTCGGCTTGAGCGGTCGGCGTAACGGCCCCAAACCGGAGAGGCCACCAAACCTGCAAAGCCCTCCACCGCGATAAAGAGCCCGAGTAAAACCGCACTGCCCGAGAGATCGCGCTGCGCGAGGATGATGTAGAAAGGAGCTGCCAGGCCGGAACCGAGCGCGAGGGCCCGGGCAATCACAAAGCGACGAAAAGGCGGGTCATCCCGAAGGAGGCAAAGCTTTGCAACGCCGATTTTGAAACCGGAAGCGCCGCCATCCGTCGCTCCGGGAAACTCCTTGATCCCAGCGTAAATCAGCGCAGCAAAAAACCAAAGAAAGGCCGCGCCGATCAAGATGGAGACATAGAGCAATAAAGTACCATCCTCCCCGGCAAACCAACCAATCCCGGCACCGGCGAGCATGGCGCTAAACCCGGCGATCATCCCCATCCACCCGGACAGGCGTCCACGGCGGGTCTTGGGTATGGTTTTTCCAAGGACATCCTTGGAAGCGATCGACGCCGCACCCCGACAAAC
>PWZW01000164.1 GCA_003567255.1 Puniceicoccaceae bacterium
CCTCAAAAAACATAGATGACGGGAGTTCGCCCAGCACCTGCAGACCTTTGTGTACAAAAAAGCCCCCGGCAGGAAGACTGCCGGGGGCTGAGGGAGGTAAGTTAATTCAAACCCGATCTGCGGAAGACTACTTCTTCTTGCTTTTCGAGGCTTTTTTAGCCGGCTTGGCCTTGGCTGGTTTACCCTTGATCGCCGCCTGAGCAGCCGCGAGGCGAGCGACAGGCACGCGGGTGGGTGAGCAGCTGACGTAGTCAAGCCCGACATTGTGGAAGAAGTTGATCGAGAACGGATCGCCTCCGTGCTCCCCACAAATTCCCAATTTGATCCCCGGATGGGCACTGCGGCCTTTGGTCGCACCGATCTCGACAAGTTGTCCCACGCCCCGCGCATCAATGGATGCGAAAGGGTTCTGCGGAAGGATGTCGATATCCTTGTACTTACCGAGGAAGGAGCCGGCATCGTCACGCGACATGCCCAGCCCGGTTTGGGTGAGGTCGTTCGTGCCAAAGCTGAAGAAATCTGCGGTTTCCGCGATCTCATCAGCCGTCAGGGCTCCGCGTGGGATCTCGATCATAGTACCCACGAGGTAGTTGAACTTGACCTTTTTAGCCTCCATGACCTCTGCGGCGACGCGGTGGACGATCGCGGTTTGGTGCTTGAGTTCATCGGCAAAGCCGACCAGCGGGACCATGACCTCGGGAATCACCTTGATTGGCTTCTTCAATGCGTAGCACTGAGCGGCTGCTTCAAAGATGGCACGGACCTGCATTTCGGTGATTTCCGGGTAGGAAATTCCCAAGCGGCATCCGCGGTGTCCAAGCATAGGGTTGGACTCGTGAAGGGCCTTTACCCGGTTTGAAATCACATCCACCGGTACGTTGAGCGCGTTGGCCAACTCCCGTTTGGAGGATTCATCGTTGGGCAGGAATTCGTGCAAGGGTGGATCGAGCAGGCGGATGGTGACGGGACGACCACCCATTGCCTTGAAGAGTCCGTTGAAATCGCGGCGCTGGAAAGGCAGCAACTTCTTCAGTGCGGCACGACGCTCAGCCTCATCGGTCGCGAGGATCATTTGGCGCATGAAGTTGATGCGATCACCTTCAAAGAACATGTGCTCAGTACGGGTCAACCCAATGCCCTCGGCACCCAGATTTACTGCCATGGTGGCTTGTCCCGGGGTGTCCGCGTTGGTCCGCACACCGAGTTTACGGTGCTTGTCGGCCCACTTCATGATTTGATCAAAAAGCTGGTAGGTATAGCTTTTCTCAGGCTTGAGCTTGCCGCTTAGGACTTGATCAACTTCGGAGGGGGAGGTGGCCACCGCGCCTTCGAAGATCTCTCCGGTGGTGCCGTCGATAGAGATGGCATCCCCTTCCTTGAGGCGAATTTTGCCAGCGGTCAGGGTACGGCTCTTGTAGTCGATGACGATTTCAGACGCGCCACAGACGCAAACCTTATTCATCTGGCGGGCGACGAGGGCGGCGTGTGAACTGACGCCTCCGCGCGATGTCAAGATACCGTCGGCGGCGATCATGCCGCGGAGGTCTTCAGGAGTGGTTTCCACGCGGCAGAGTACGGCGTGTCCGCCCGCGTTGGAAACTTCCTCGGCCATGGCCGCGGTGAAGCAAATCTTACCAGCGGCCGCACCGGGTCCAGCGGGGAGGCCAGTTCCGATAACTTTGGCTTTTTTCCGAGCCTTTTCGTCGAAAATCGCGACCAGCAAGGACGAGATAGAGTCTGCCGGAATTTTTAAAAGAGCGGTTTCCTGATTGATCAAGCGCTCCTTCACCAGTTCCGCAGCAATCCGTACCGCAGCGAGGCCGGT
This sequence comes from Puniceicoccaceae bacterium, assembly GCA_003567255.1. Lineage (GTDB taxonomy): Bacteria > Verrucomicrobiota > Verrucomicrobiia > Opitutales > Coraliomargaritaceae > T3Sed10-183. The sequence continues at coordinate 1,826 of PWZW01000164.1, forward strand.
GCGTTTGCCATTGCGGGTCTGGAGCATGTAGAGAGTGCCGTTTTCCACGGTAAACTCGAAGTCCTGCATATCCTTGAAGTGCTTTTCAAGCTGCTTGCGGACCGTCTCCAGTTCGGCGTGTGCCTTTGGCATCTCTTCTTTGAGCAGGGCAATCGGCTTCGGTGTGCGGATTCCCGCAACAACGTCTTCCCCTTGCGCATTGATGAGGTATTCACCGTAGAAGACCTTCTCGCCATTGGCGGGGTCTCGGGTGAAGGCGACTCCTGTCGCGCAATTATCCCCCATGTTTCCAAAGACCATGGCTTGCACATTAACCGCGGTGCCCCATTCCACGGGGATGTTGTACTTCTGGCGGTAGAGCGTGGCACGCTCGTTTTGCCAAGAGCTGAAGACCGCACCGACGGCGCCCCAGAGCTGTTCGTAGACGTTTTCCGGGAAAGCTGAGTTGGTGCGGGATTTAATCAAGGCTTTGAAACGCTTGATCAGCTCTTGCAGATTTTCTGCGGTCAAGTCCGAGTCTTCCTCAACCTTGAGCTCCTTCTTAAGCTCGTCCATGACGTGGTCGAAAGGCTCGTGGTCATTTTCATCGCGCGGTTGGACACCCATGACGACGTCACCGTACATTTGGATAAAGCGACGGTAGCAGTCGTAAGCGAAGCGAGGGTTGCCGGATTGCTCGGCTAGAGCGATGACGGTCTTGTCATTCAAACCGAGGTTCAAAATGGTATCCATCATCCCTGGCATCGATTCTCTGGCACCTGAACGCACCGAGAGCAGGAGGGGGTTTTCTTTACCGCCAAAATCCTTCGACAGCTGTTTTTCCAAAGAAACCACCGCATCGGTGAGTTCCTGTTTCAGCGTCGTGGGGTAATTTTGCCCGTTTTTATAGTAATGAGTGCAGACCTCGGTGGTGATGGTGAAGCCGGGAGGTACGGGAAGTCCGATACGGGCCATCTCTGCGAGATTGGCTCCCTTTCCTCCGAGGAGGTTGCGCAAGCTGGATCCACCGTCGGTTCGTTTACCGAACTCGTAGATATACTTGATTGCGTTAGCTTTCACCTTGCGTGCACTGCTGCGCTTCGCGGTGGTTTTTTTTGCTTTCTTTTTCGTTGGCATGGAAACGACCTATTGGATCGAGTGGGTTATTGTGACAGACCGTGGAAACGGGCTGAGGATTAAAAACTTTGCAAGCAAAGCGTTTCCTTTCTCCCTGTCAACGGATTAGACGGAGGAGTGAGGTGGTTGCCTTGAATCTACTGCGTGGGTGGTGGTGTCTGGAGGTGGGTTGGCTTGACTGCGTTTGTTCAGCTGTCTCCCATTTGAGCTTTCAGCAGGGCTATGGCCTGTTCGACCAGTTCGCGCAGGGTGCAACCGGACCGCGCGGTGAAGCGGATCGTACCTGGATCCATGAACAACTCGACTGCCCCCGGTGGGGGGAGGAGGCGCAGATGGCTGGCGTCCAGTGGATAGTCCAGAGCTTTTGCCATCGCCGGATTTTCTTCGATGCGATCAATCTCAGCTTCAATATCGATGGGAGTCGAGGCAGAGAGTGCAAGCGCATTGCAATGGCCCTCGAAGGCGGCAATAAAATCGGGGTGCAAAAAAGCATCCGGAGGACGGCATTTGGCCAGTTCCAGAGTCTGCCTGTAATGGTCTGCCTGCTCAGGGTGCTGCTCTATCCAAGCCCGCACCTCGCAGGCGGGGGTTTGCATCAGGATGCTCCCGCGGGTCTGGGTAAGCTGCATTTCGCTGCGCTTGTAAGCGAGATGCTGACGCAGGGAGCGGTGGAGCGCGGTGATTTGCTCAGTGACGATGCCGTCGCCAAGCTCGCGGACAAACTCATCCGCCCCCTCGGTGTGTTCAACCGGGACTTGATGCCCATCCTTTTTTCTGAATCCGCTCAGGTCTTGTATGCGTCCGTCAATACACTTTGAAAGCGTTGCCTTGCTGAGAAGTTTCAGCAGTGCCTCGGGAAGATTTGGTGGATGGTCCATGAATGCGTCTTGCGGAAACCTTGCTCAGGCGGACGTTTTGTCGAGGGCTTTGGGTTGTTCTACCATGGCAGCGTTTAATAACTCTCGCAAGCGGTGAACCTCGGTGGCAGAGGTCTTAGCCAGGAATCCGCTCGCATGGGTAAAGTGCACATCGTTTTCGTTGTCAATTCGGGTAAAATCGAAGCGTGGGTCATCGCGAAAGCGGGATAGCCCGTAGCCCTCGCTCCGCCGGTCCGGGTAAATGGTGGCCGCGATTGTCTCGGCCGAGTCCAGGCTTTCAATATATCGGCCAAGGCCGAGCGTCGGGTCTTCCAGTTGAGCTTCGGAGCGGGGAAGGTACAAGACGTCAAACGGCCCATTCGGAGCGTCCACTCTCCAAATTTCGCTTTGTTTGGAGAGATACTGCAGTTGGGTGCGGAGTCCCCGAAGGAAGCCCACAATGTCCTCTCCGACCAGTTTGAGCGTCTCCCATAAGAAGTCTCCTTCCGCGAGGGTCTCAACCTTTCCGAAAGCGCGGAGCAGTGCGCCGTCTATCGGAGAATTTAGTTTAGCCAAGGTTTGCCGATCAGTGCCAAGAAAGTTTGCCGTCACGTTCGGGCCGCGACAATCAAACCATTCCGCTGGCTCAATCCAATCAAGGAACTCGCGGGCATCCTGATAGAGCCCAAGCGCCTCAAGGACGAGGGAAATTGAGCAGGTTGGGCTTTGTCCCTTCGCAAATTGATGGTGATCGTAGTTGTTCTTTTCAGGGTTATGGACGCCTCCCACATCAACCACACAAATGGACGGATCTTCAAGATCTTCGGGTGTGGGATCACGTCGGAAAATCGGTGCGTTTTCCTCGGTGAGTAGGAGGGCACAGGCAAGGAGCTCGTCCTTGTGGGCACTTCCGGGATGGGTGATAATGCGTTTAAAATTCATAATCGCAAAGCATGGCAAAGCGTCTCTGAGGTCAAGCAAGCTTCCGTTGGGATGGCCAGGGGAGGTGCCGACCACCGACTCCGCGGGGTTTTCGGGGAAGGGATCAATCCCGCTTCTCGGGCTGGCGAAGGGCGAGGGCAAGGACTAGCGGGATGACAATCATCAACGCGCCGAGGGTGTAAGCAAAGGTGGATCCGTAGCGGAAAAAGATGAAGGCGGCGATGAGGGGGCCAATCGCCCGGGCCAAGGCTCCGGCGGAGCGAAAGACACCCAGACTTTCTCCCTGGGTTTGTTCGCTTGAGTACAGAGAGACCAAAGCACTCAGGGTGGGAGAGCAGAGCGCCACAGAACTCGCCATGATCGCGAGGCCAATAAAGAAGAGGCTCAGCTGGTTGGCGCTGCCGAGCAAGAGAAGGGCGACGATGCCGCAGGCAAGCCCGGTGACTGCCAAGCGTTTTTCGCCTACGGGTCCGCTCAGTCGACGAACCAAGCCTCCTTGCACGACGATCAAAACAAAGCCGATGAAAACAAACATGAGCCCATTTTGGGCAGGCGAAAAGGCAAAGCGCTCAACCGCCAGAAAAGTGAGGGTAAATTCCATCCCACTAAAGGCGATCATGTAGAGCAGGTAAACGAGGTTGGTTCGTTTTAACTCCGGGCTGGGCAGGCGCAATAAGCGGAAAACGCCAAAGCGCTCAGCCAGTCCGGCCTTTGGCTGGACCGCCTTTTTCGCGGCGGCGGAAGCGCTCACCGACAGGGTTTCCTTAAAGCGACGATGGATCCAGAGCAAATTCACCAGCGCCAGCACAAAACTGATCATCGCAGGGACAGAAAAGGGGTTGATCCCGTAGTTTGTCAGCACGGGCGCAAGCTCGGTTAAATTGATCAGCGAGGATAATCCGCCGATGGCCGGCCCGACCAAAAAGCCAAGACCAAAAGCAATGCCCACAACGGCTAGGCCTTTGGTGCGGTTCTCTCGTGAGGTGACGTCGGCTACGGCGGCCGTTGCCACCGAAAGGTTACCCCCCATTACCCCGGCGAGGATTCGGGATAAGATAAGGACCCAAAAGGACGCGGCAAAGATCCAGAGCAGGTAACTGAGCGCGATTCCGGCAACCGTAAGCAGGAGGATGGGACGGCGGCCGGTGCGATCGGAGATGGCTCCCCAAATCGGGGCGAAGATAAACTGGAGAATACTGTAGAGCGATCCGAGGATGCCGCCAAAAAGAACCGCCGTCATGAACCGCGGATCCTCCGCACCTGCGCGCTCCGCGAAAGCAGTGAGCGGGGCGATCATTCGCCCAAGCAGGGACCCTTCGCCCCCGCCATCCGGAAGGTAGTAATCCAGCATCGCGGGAAAAAGCGGGAAGATGATGGAAAAGCCGACCAGATCCAGAAAGATGGTCAGGAAAACAATTCCAATCCTCCGGTCGCGAACCGGTTTGGGCGCTGCTACTGCATCGGCCATTAGCGTGTATGCCCGAATTTTTTGCTCAGCGCCGCGTGAACATTGGCGGGGATGAGGCTCATCTCGCGGTCAGTATAGCGGAATACTTGCTTCACCAAATGTGAGCTGGTGAAAAAGTACTCTTCATTGGGCATGAGAAAAATTGTCTCAATTTTATCATCGAGATGCCGATTCATCTGAGCCATCTGAAATTCGTATTCAAAATCCGAGACGGCGCGCAGCCCCCGGATCAGGGCAACGGCCTCGAGTTCTTCGGCCAGATCAACGATCAAGCCATCGAAGGGGCGGACGCTCACTTTTTCGAGCTTGGCGATATTTTCTTCGGCTAGTTCGATGCGTTCATCAATGGAAAACAAGGGAGCCTTGGATTGGTTGTCCGCGATGGCCACCACCACATGATCAAAAATGTGGCAGGCCCGTCGGATTACGTCGAGATGGCCGTTGGTGATCGGATCGAAGGTTCCTGGATAAATTCCTGTTTTCATGTTGGCCTTGCTGATAGAGAAGAACTTGCTTTAGAAGTCCAATCCTAAAGTACATCCATCGATTTTGTTGGCCAGAAAGGCATCGGGTCAGTAGCCCTTCCAAAGTAAAACGTTTCTGCATTCTTTCTCTCAAAAGTGAACCTTCCCAATCTCCTGACCCTTTCCCGGATCCCTATCCTGTTTGTGATCGTCGGCCTGCTCTACTTGCCGCTGCCAGGCGCGAGGGTGCTGGCTGCCATCTTCTTCGCGCTGGGTGCCTTTACTGATTACCTGGATGGATACTACGCGCGAAAAATGGGGATCGTATCCAATTTTGGAAAATTGATGGATGCGCTCACCGATAAGGTGTTTATGGTAGGCCTTTTTATTGCGTTCCTGGCAGCGGGGCTCCTTCCTGCGTGGGCGCTGCCCTTGTTGCTGTTGATCCTCGCCCGTGAATTCCTGATCACTGGACTGCGTCTGGTTGCTGCAAGCGAGGGCATCGTGCTTGCCGCGGAAAAGTCGGGAAAGCATAAAACCGTCTCACAAATTGTCGCCGCATCTTTACTGCTGGCGGCGGAAATGGTGCGGGTCGACTTAGCCCAGTTGTTTCCCGACTGGGTCTTCCCGGGCCTGCTCTACGCGGGTTGGGGCTTTTTCGTACTTGCCACCTTTTTAACGATCTCCTCTGGCGCGGGTTACCTTATCCGTTACTGGTCGATTTTTACAGGCCAAGTGCCGGGTAAAAAAGAAGACGAAAGGGGGCAAGGGTGAATCCACGAAGTCCGCTCTTCATTTGGGCACGTGTCCTGCCCGCGTGGTTCGTTTGTCATTTGGCGACACTCGGGCCACTAGGCCTCGTCCGCAAGGGGCCTGGAACCGTCGGCTCCGTCGCGGGGATTGCCCTCTACGCGGTGGTTTTCCACAATCTTTCGACAGTCAGCCAACTGCTCCTGATTACTGCGCTCACCTTGCTTGCGGTTGGGATCTGCGATGCTGCGGAACACCACTTCCAACAGCGCGACCCCGGCAAGATTATCTTGGATGAATTTGTCGCTGTGCCTTTGGTTTTTGTGGGTCTTTCGGCAGAAATAATGGAGTACGGCGGTTGGCCCGTCCTCCTTGCGGGTTTCCTGCTTTTCCGTGTATTCGATATTTTTAAACCCTTTGGAATCAGTCGCCTTCAGAATATGACCGGTGGCCTTGGCTGTGTGGTGGATGATACGGCCGCCGCCTTGGCTGCATTGGCCTGCCTGCATGTGCTCGCGGCGTTGTTGCCGTTGTTTGGGTAGATTTGGAAGCTCCGCGTCAATGCTTACCGGAGCCACGTGGCTGGATGAACATCCGCGCTTTGGCTGCCTCCGCATCATGCCACATCTCGGGGCGCTCGGCCGATGGCTCTCTCAGCCACAGAAGCCAAGCATCGCTCAAGGGGTGATCGCCTATTAAGTCAGCAGTGTAGGGTATCCTCGTTCCCTTGCCCGAGGAGGATTCACCTTGATCCTACTTCAAAGGGTTTTTGGCTGGAACGCTGCATGGAGACACCCGATGAAAATGTGCGGCCTTGGATGGGTACCTTCCGACAGAAAACGAGGTGGCGTCCGGATGGCAGCCATACGAGATCAGCCGTAAGCACGCCGCGTCACGCCTGAGCCTGTCAGCCGGGGGGATAGACAAGCGGTGAGCCCCCCGATCTGAATTGCGCCACCTCAAAGGAAGGCTACTTGACCTCTACTTCCTCAAACTCACCCAGCTTGCGGAAACGCGCGTAGCGATCATCGAGGAGCTTTTTCATCGATTTTTTGCGGAGCTTTGCGAGGGTTGCGATGAGTGCTTGTTTGATGGTCTCTGCTTGGGCCGCGGGATCGCGGTGGGCGCCGCCCGTGGGC
>PWZW01000271.1 GCA_003567255.1 Puniceicoccaceae bacterium
AAGCGTATGGATATGGAACTATCTTTTACGGAAATCCGGGTGCTTGGCTGTTTGATGGAAAAAGAGCGGACCACGCCGGAGTATTATCCCCTAACCCTGAACGGGTTGCTCGCAGCGTGTAACCAGAAGAGCAACCGGGATCCGGTCGTCGCGTTTGATGAGGAAGCGGTGATCGACGCCGTCGATGCGCTCCGGGAAAAGCAGTGTGCGTTTCGAGTGGATGTGGCGGGTTCACGTGTGCCCAAGTATCGACACTCAATCGATCGGGTCGTTGCCTGCGGGCGTGCCGAGTTAGCCTTACTCTGCACGCTCTTTTTGCGCGGTCCGCAAACGCCGGGGGAGCTGCGCACCCGGTCTGAGCGCTTGTATCCTTTCGCTTCGATTCCGGAAGTTTTGGAAACCCTCGAGGCCCTGAAATCGAATAGCGAAGGCCCCTTGGTGGTCGAACTACCGCGCCAACCAGGGCGTAAGGAGGCGCGCTATATTCATTGTTGGGCACCTATACCTGAAGATGCTTCCGGAGGACAGTCAGACCCGCTGCGAGTGGTCGCGGCACCCGCGCGTTTTTCCCGGGAGGAGGGCGATGCCCTCAAGCTCGAGATCGCCGCGCTGCGGGAGCTGCTTGAGGGGATGGAAGCCCGCCTTGCGCAGCAGGAGACGGAGCTCAAGCGCTTGCGCTCGGAGTGGGAAGGTTGAGCCTAAATAAACGGGATCTTGGCAAATTTCTGACCGAGCACATCCGTGGAATTCACCGCAAACCATTCCTCCAGGATGCTGGCGTAAATACTTCTGAAATCGGTCGTGTAGGGAATGTCCTGGGCGTCGGGGCTGATAATAGGGGCCGTCCCGTGAAGGCCGCCCAGGACGGCGTCGCCCATAACAAAAAGCGGGGCTGCGGCGCCGTGGTCGGTACCTGCCCCGGCGTTTTCGGCGGAGCGGCGGCCAAACTCCGAGAAGGTGAGGGTAAGGACCTGGTCCGAGCGGCCCTTTGCCTTTAAGTCCTGCTGAAAAGCGGCCATCGCGTCGGACAGGTCACCAAGCAGGCGGGCGTGGGCGTTGAGCTGGTTGGCGTGGGTATCGTAGCCTCCTTGGGAGACAAAGTAGACGCGCGTCTCCAAGTCACTGTGGATCAGCGCGGCAATCCGCTTAAGCGACTGGGCGAGGCTATTATTCGGATACCGGACTTGAGTACGGTCTTTCTCAATCGCCTGTTGAATCCGCTGTTCGGTGACCAACACATTCATCATGGTATGTTGGAGAAAAGCCGTTTGCTCGTTCCCCGAAGGGGTGGTGAGCAGCCTTTCGTAGGCGGCATTTACGTGAGCGTTCCCCCCGCTGCCAAAACGGCCTCTTGGCCTGAGTCCAAAGACCGAGTGGGACTCGCGCCCGTGGAGGGCCTGAGGGACGACGTCTCCAACGTGAACGGCACGGGGGGAGGAGGTGGACTCGGCGCGCTGGTCGGCCGCAGGTGAGCCTTGGCAAGTGTTGTCAAAGTAGCGACCCAGCCAACCGCTTGAGCTGATGACCTCGCTGTCGGAGGCGGTTTCCCAGATCTCCGACGAACGAAAGTGACTGCGGTTTGGGTTTGGGTAGCCGACGTTTTGCAGGATACCCAGCTGCCCATCGTTAAAAAGCCGATGCAAAGCATTACAGGACGGGTGCAGGCTGAGTTGGTCATCCAGATCAAGCAGCCCCTCCCGGATCGCAAGGGTGGGCCGCAAGTTGTGATACACATCGTTGTGACGGGGGATGATTGTATTAAGCCCATCATTACCGCCGGCTAGCTGAATCAAAACCAAAATGGTTCGGTCCTTCTCTGGAATGGGCGCCTGCGCGGCGGCGGCCCGGGCCAGGAAGGATGGAATAAATCCGCCAAAGGCCAGCAAGCCCAAGCCACCCTTTCCGGAGCGGTCAATAAATTCCCGGCGGGTCATCGGGAAACGCTCGGTAAGCGAAGGCTGTTTCATAGCTAGGTGAGGTTATATTGAGGTGATTGTAACATGGCGACAATGACGCTGCGGACGACTTGGCGGACGTTTTGCTCGGAGCTGTTTTCCAAGAGCGACTCAAGTGTGGCGATAAATTCCGGACTGGGTGGGATGGATAAAAAGTACCCGCTGAGATGTTCGGCAAGGAGGGTACGGTCGACGGAAGCGATTTGCTGAAGCCGTTCCCGCTGGACTTGGATGGGGGTTTTACCTTGCTTGCGGGCTTGGTCCAGCGCTGCCTTATCATCGGCATTGAGGCGGTCTTCGTTAATCGGACGAAAAAGTGTATCAACCAGCTGGCGACGCGCTGACACCGTAGAGGCGCTGATCCATGCCGAACCGCCGACCCAGCCCCGTACATTGGGTGGATTTTGAAAATCCTGCCCCATGCTGCGCAACTCATTGAGCAGGCGGCGGGGGAACGGGGGCGGGTGAAGTAAGAGGTCTTGGCAGAGGCCAAGGTAAAAAGCGGTCGGGCTTTTGATGAGGGTGCCGCGGAAGCGCGTATCGAAAAAGATCCGGCTTTGAAAAACCGTGCTGACCAGGTCTGGAATGGAAAATTTATAAAAACGCCAACGGTTCCCCAGCGCCTCAATGTATGGCTCTGGAGGTAGCTCGCTTGAAAGAAAGGTTTTGAGAAACTCCCGGACAAAGAAGCGTTCGCTGGCGGGCTGTTCGAAGATGAGATCAATCACCGCATCTCCATCGAAGCGGGCGGTCTGCCCAAAGATCTGCTTCGGGCCGTGGTCATGGGCCTCGGATGAGAGAAAGAAGCGACCGCGGGCATTTGTGCGGTAGCCGGTAAACGCGCGAGCGGCCTCGTACACATCGGCCTCCGTGTAGTTTCCTTCACCAAGGGTAAAAAGCTCCATCAACTCGCGGGCAAAATTCTCGTTTGGCCGCTCCCGCGTACTTAGGTTTAGGTCAAGGTAGCGAATCATGGCGGGGGACCGACTGACTGCCTTGCAGAGGTCGGGAAAGTTGCCCTGACTCCCCTCACGGAGAATGCGCTGGTGTTCGACGAGGGCATCGGTGTCGTTTACCTTTTGGCGCGCAACCACGAAAATATTTTGCAGGAAGCTCAGGAGCTTAGCCGTGGGGCTATTTTCCGGTTCGACCGCCCATTGCATCCATTCTACGACGAAACGCTCAAATGCTGCTTGGTTCGCTTGCCTGATTTCCCGGTTGAGTTCTCTACGGGCCTCATAATCGCTCGTCTCACGGATCAGTCTGCGGAGTCGGCGCCGCTCCTCAAGGTAGGCCTCGGCGGCGGCTTCGCCGGGTGATTCGCTTTGGTTTAAGCGGTACAGGTCCATGACGGTCCCGGTGAGGCCACGACGATGGGCCGCGTCCACGCGATCAGGCGTCGCTGAAAAACCGCTGCGTCGCAGGAGGTGTGCTGCGGCAGATCGATCCCACTCGCTGCTTGGGAGGGATTGCCAAGCGCCGTGGGGAGAGTACGGAAACGAAGCCAAGGGGTGGATGGATTTGTGGTGGGGTGGTTGAGGGTGTCGGCGCGTAAAACAAACGCATCAACACGGTTAAACTAAATGAAAAAGCATAGGCGCTCAAGTGAAAATGTGACCTTGGAAAACGGTGTTGGTGGCGATTGTGTGAACGCTTTATTGAGTCGTCTCAACCGGACCGCAAAGCCCGCCTTCAGGTATCTACCCAACGAACCACTGTTGAGAGGGGCTTTCGCCGGGCGGAGCGCGGCGGGCGGTCCGAAAGGCCAAGATAAATGGTGCCGAGACAGCGTTCGTCGGCACCGAGCCCGAGAAATTCGTGGAGCTCCGGAGTGTAGGTTTCGGCTCCGCTGCCCCAAAAGCTTAGCACCCCTTGGGCGTGAGCGCTCAGCATAAGGTTTTGAGCGGCGCAGGCCACTGCTTCGATCTCCTCAACCTCGGGAATCTCTCCGGTGTTGTCTCGCTTCATGCAAAGCATGATGGCGTGTGAGCTCAGCAAGAGATTACTGCGCAGCCGATCAAATTTTTTCGGATCAAACTTATGGGGAGCCACGGTCGTCCGGTACCACGCTTGGCGGAAGTCGGCCAAGCGCTCCATTCCTGCGCCGGTAAACACCTGAAAGCGCCACGGCTGGGTGAGCTTGTGGGTGGGGGCCCAGCAGGCGTCTTCCAAGATCGTTTGGACGATGGTATTGGGGACTTTTTGCCCGTTGAAGAGGCGTGGTTTCACGCTGCGACGATTGCGGATCGCTGCGCTGACATTGGCCGCCAAGGAGTGCTCTGCATGAGGTCCATCCATAGAAAAAAATAATACCTTGGGCCGGTAAGGGTGCAAATTTTGGCCCCGTTTACCGCGCAGGTGATGGTCTCGAATTGCCCGGCATGCCGAGCCTGTCAGCAGGTTAGTTGCCCATCAGGCCGCGGATAACGCTGCGGCCCTGCTCAATCACGCCATCGGAGGCTTCCCCCCCGCGCTCAAGGAGATTATCTCCCAGGTCACGAAAGCTCCCGCCCAGTCCCCTCAGCGCGGGGCCCACCTGTTTGAGGACCTCGCCGAGGACGAGTTGGACGACGTCGCTCACGTTCATACCGTCCTCTCCAGTGCCGATATTATTGAGCTCTATCCGGGCGAGTTTAACGTTCACCGACTGGCCAAATGCGCTGCCGACGAGCACACCTTCCTCAATGATCAGTTCTTTGATGATGATGTCTTTGCCCGCGCCTTCCTTGGCTTCCACATCTTCGGATGGCGGTGCGAAGGACTGCACATTACCCATCAGTCGCTGGAGGTTGTTACCCCGGGTGGTTTGCTCAATCCGGAGTTGAGGAGCGCGCACGTGTACTCGCTCGATGATAATGGTATCGCTCAAAAGGGAGCGTGGGTGGAGTTTTACGTTGATCTCGCCGAGGAGCATCAAATTTTCATCGGAAAATCCCTCGGGATTGCCAATGCGCAGACCATGCAGCGTACCTTCGCCGGAAAAGAGAGAAAGCGCCACACCCTCAAGCTGTACCTCTGACTGGGTGATGTCCGGACCGATGGTTTCCACGCCTTTCTTAACCAAAGCGTTGATCCAACCGCTGCCGAACAATACGAAGGCAATGATGAGCACTCCCACCAAACCGAGAAGCGTGAAGAAAATCTTTTTTATCATAGGAATATTGGATTGAGCCGTTTGCCTTAAGATGACGCCATGTAAGCGAATGGCGAGCGAAAAGCAGGCGAGCACACCCTTTGTGACGTTGACTTCCGGAAGCGGAAATAGCGAGGGACGGAGTCATGCCTCGGATGGCACGGTTTTTGGAACCTTGCCTGAGAATTTTGACGTTCCTGAAGGATTGGTTCCGGTGGCGGTGATTCGCGATGCGGGCTTGGCTAATGAGTTTGGTCTGGCGGTACTCGCGATGGGCCAGACTTATTGGGCTTTCACGAGTGAGTCTGGTGTCATTCTCTGCGTTGATGTTGCCTCTGCCGAGGTGGTTGGGCGGGAGTTAGTTGCCTATGATCGGGTACGTCGTCCGCGTGAATGTACCGTGCAGGCGCTGATCGAGCTTCCGGTTTCCTGGAGTGGGCCGGTCATCTACGGAGTCATCCTGGTGACGTTTTTTTTGCTGCAGATGGGTGCTGAGGGCAGTGCGCTCACTCAATCCGGGCGGACGGACGCTCAAGCGATTTACGGGGCGGGGGAGTGGTGGCGCTGCGCCACTGCGCTGTTCTTGCACGCCGACGTCGCGCATTTGGGGGCAAATCTGGTCGCTGGCGGAGGCTTCGCTCTCTTGTTGGGGAGGAGCTTTGGGACCGGCGCAACGTGGCTTGCGCTCCTGCTCTGCGGAGCCCTTGGGAATGCCTTGACGGCAGCCCTTTACTTTCCCGAGGCGCATTTATCGATTGGCGCGTCGACGGCGGTGTTTGCTGGCCTCGGTTTGCTGACCGGAAGTGGTGCATGGTTTGCCCTGCGGAGCCAGCAGTACGGGTTTGTCTTGCCGAAATGGACGCTGCCGCTCCTTGGGGGGGTGGCGCTTTTGGGCTTTCTTGGAGTGGGCTCAGATTCCGAGCGAATCGACGTACTCGCCCACCTCTGCGGTTTTCTGGTGGGTATGGGCGTCGGTTTGGCTATGGGCGTGGCTCAAGGTTATTTGGCCAGCAATCACCGTCGCCTCAATCTTCCGCTGGCGGGAGTGGCCCTTGGTTTGGCCGCCTTTGCCTGGATCTGGGCCATTTAGGTGCTTGATCTGGCTGAGGCTGGACCGGGCGCTTGAGGTAACTTGGTGCTAATCAACCGTGTAATCCGGGATCACGTCTGCGAGAAGCTTGAGCGCGGTGGCTTCGGCCGCGCGCATATCCCGGCGCTCAGGCTCCGTTTTGTCCTTGAACCCCGCGAGGTGAAGCCAACCGTGGACGAGGTACAAACTTAATTCCTTACTGAAGGGTTCGCCCAACTCGCGGGCACGTTGAAGGGCGTGGTCGACGGATACGATGATTTCACCGGCAGAGTCCATTTCCGGATCCGCCGGGAAGGTGATCACATCGGTCGAGGAGGGATCGTTTAAAAAGCAGGCGTGAATTTTTCCGATCGTCCGATCAGAAACAAAGACGATCGAAAGGTCACCTGGGGATATCGGGTAGGCACCGCTTTCCTCAAGGGCTCGAAACATTCTGCGGGTCCCGGCCGCCGGTCGCTTCAGCATCCGGTAGCGATTATTGATTTGAAGATTTAGACGGTGAGGCATCGGCTGGGTTTTCCCTGCTTGGGGGCTCGGATGGTTTGGAGGGGGCCACGTCGAGGAATTTAGGCTCCTCTGCGCTCTTGGGGTCCGCGCTTTCCTTTGATTGAGCTTCGGGGCTCGGCTCGGACTTTGCCTTTCCGGCATCTTTGCCTTTGTCCTTGGGATATTCGACGCGGCTGTGCAGCATATTCAGTAAGGTAAATACAAAGGAGGCACGGATGGCCTTAAGCTCCTGAAAGGTCAGCGGGCATTCATCGAGCTGGCCATCTTCAATCCGTTCCTGAACGATGCCATCAATCAACTCCTCCACGCTTGTGGTAGTGACTTTTTTGAGACTGCGGCTGGCCGCCTCGACGGAGTCGGCGAAGAAAATGATGGCGCTCTCCTTGAAGCGTGGCTTCGGACCATCGTAGCGGTAGGTGCTTTCGTCGACGGACTTTAAATCAATTTGGGGGACGCCCTCCGGCGCTGGGCCAAGGTTGCCTTCTTGCTGTTGCCGGCGGCGTGCCTCATGGAAAAAGTACTGGATCAAGGTGGTGCCGTGGTGCTGCCGGATGACGTCCGTGATGATTCGCGGAAGCTTGTACTTCCGCGCCAAGTCGACGCCCTCTTTGACGTGTGCCTTGATCACCAAAGCACTCATGGACGGATTGCGGACGAGGTGCGGATTTACCCCGCCCCGCTGATTTTCGATGAAGTACTCTGGTTTCACCAACTTTCCGATATCATGAAAAAATGAGCAGACCCGACAGAGGAGGGGACTGGCACCAATCGCGGCCGCAGCGTTTTCCGAAAGGTTGGCGACCATTAAACTATGGTGGTAGCTGCCCGGTGCCTCGATTTGCATACGTCGGAGGAGTGGGTGGTTGAAGTCCGTCAGCTCCAGCAGGGTAATCTCGGTGGTTACGTTGAAAAGATTTTCCAGGATGGGAAGCAAGCCAATCACGAGGATACCGGTGAGCACCCCGACCATCACACAGACGAGCATTTGTTGAGCGACCAAGGCCGCACCCAAGCCATGAATCAGGCCGAAGGCGAGTGCGCACAGTGCGGCCACCACCCCGGCAATAATGCTGGAGCGCACAAGGCGGCTGCGCTGCCGCACATTACGGGAAAGGAGCGCGGCCACCAGACCGGAAAGGAAGGCGGAGAGGGTCAGGGCCATGGAGCCGTCTTGCATGACGCCAAAAAGTACGCTCACGATAAAAGCCGACATGATGGCCGGTCCGCTGCCTACGAGAACCGCCACCAAAATCGGACCCAGGGCGATGGGTACCAAAAACGGAAGCACTCGAAAGAAAAACCCGCTTTGCTCGAATAAACCGCTATCGCCGATCTCGAAAACCGCTCGCATAAGCAGCAGATTGAGGATGATGGCGAGCACGGAGATGCTGATGCTTCGGGCGCGCCGCGGTCCCGGAAGGGTGGCCATAACGATATAAAGGCTGATGCTCCCGATCAAAATCAAGGCCATCAGCACCCGCTCCAGCGTAAGTGAATTCAAGACGAGGGAAGTGCCGACCTGCTCTGCGGCAACCTCGCGGTAGGCCTGAACGCGCTCAAAGCTACTTTCGGTGACAACACTGCCAGCCTCGAGGATGGTTTCTCCGGCGCGCACCCGAATGCTCGGTGTCTGGATCCGCCCGATGGCCCGGGCGATGGCGGCTTCGGTTGCAGATTCGCTGTAGAGCAGGTTGGGGACGATGCCGCCCCGGAAAATACCGAACAATGCTCGGGCTGTCGCCGTATCCGGCGCAATGGAGGTGATCGCCACCCGGAGGCGGATGAGTGCGGCCTCTTTCGAGAGGGCCTCCGGTTCGCGCTCCGGGCCATTTGAAGTTTGGATTTGGATGACCCTTAAATC
>PWZW01000002.1 GCA_003567255.1 Puniceicoccaceae bacterium
CCCATAACACCTAAACCGATGAATCCTATCTTGGGGAGGGGCTTATGGATTTGCATAGCTGGAAAAATGTTTACTAACGAGAAGGGGAGTGCGTTATGTGCAGGTAGAAACATTTATCTACCCGCTGCGTGCTGAGGGGCACTGTCTGATAGGGATCAGACCTTTGGGGTGAGGAGAAATTAAAGCTTGGCGGTAATGATTTCTTCGAGGCTTGCGATGTCTTTTCCGAAGACACGGATACCCTGTGCGAGTTTCTCGGTGGCCATGGCGTCCTCGTTTAAATGCCAACGGAAAGCTTTTTCAGAAACGTCGAGTTCGCTAATTTTTCCCTCTTTGGGAATGTTTGGCGAAAGCTTGCGGGCTATGCTATCTCCGCCCTTCCTTAATTCTTCAAGGAGCGCGGGACTGATGGTAAGCAAATCGCAACCCGCGAGTTCAGTAATCTGGGAAACATTGCGAAAACTCGCGCCCATCACTTCAGTCTCAAATCCGAAGTGTTTGTAGTAGGCATAGATTTGTCGGACACTGTTTACTCCGGGATCCTCAGAAGGTGAAAAACTGGTCTGTCCATTCGCTTTAAACCAATCGGTGATTCGACCGACAAAAGGCGAAATGAGTTGAACCCTTGCCTTCGCGGCGGCGACGGCTTGAGCGAGCGAGAACAGCAAAGTCATATTACAGCGGATGCCTTCCTCCTGCAGGATTCGCCCAGCCGCAATACCCTCCCAGGTGGAAGCAATCTTGATCAAGACGCGCTCTTTGGCGATGCCTGCATCCGCGTATAGAGCGATGAGCTCTCTAGCTTTTTCAACCGTGGCTTTGGTGTCGAAAGAGAGACGCGCATCGACCTCCGTGGAGACGCGTCCAGGGACAACCTCGAGGATTTTCAACCCAAAAGCAATCAGGACGTGATCCATGACAGTCTCTAGGCGAGGATGATGGGAACCTGCCTTTAGGTCGGAAAGCACTTTGTCGAGGATGTCTGCATATTCGGGATTTTTGACTGCCTTAAGGATGAGGCTGGGGTTCGTGGTGGCGTCTTGCGGGCGGTACTGTTCCAGGGCAGCGAAATCTCCGGTATCGGCGACTACGGTGGTATACTGTTTCAGGCATTCTAAGGTATTCATGGCTGACTACTTGGTTATTGTTGAGCGATGACGGTACTGCGTTTGGGAAACACCGCACAGGAAATCAGGGTGATCCATGCAACTAAAAAGAAAAGCCCGCCGAGGGGGGTGACCGGTCCCAGGAAACGGGGGCCTCCTAATGCGAGCGCATAGAGCGAACCGGAAAAGCAAAGTACGCCGAGAGCCATAGAAACGATGCAAACGAAGGCGCTTCTTTTACCAATAAAACCAGAGTGTAGAAGAAGTCCGACCAGAACGAGCCCGAGGGCGTGCCAAAATTGGTAATCTACAGCGGTTTGCCAAACCAGGGTGTTTCCTGAACTTTCGAGCGTGTCGGCCAAGGCGTGCGCACCAAAAGCGCCAAACAAAACGGCAAGCGCTGCGAAGAGACTACCCGCAAAAATGGCGAATCGGGTAAGGGACGAAGGCGGCAGCTGAAAGTCTTTCACTATTTTAACAACAATAAATGCTGTGATTTAAGAGGCAACCTTGAATGTGATCGCGAGCGGCGCTAAGCCTACGGGTGCGCTTCCCTGGGATAGCCAGGCGGCATGATTCTCATTCGGTTGGTTGCCAAGTCTAAGAATCTTTGACAGCCTCATTGTATGGAAGGTCAAAGCCCTGTGGTGCCAGCGCCCCGAATCAAAGAGTCAGTTTCCCGCTTGAAGGAGAACATCGAGCGAACGATCCGGGGGAAGCCCAAGGTTGTCGACCGGATCCTGTATTGCTTACTTGCCTCGGGACACGTGCTCATTGAAGACCTTCCCGGCTTGGGCAAGACAACCCTTGCTTATTGTCTGGCTCGCTCAACAGACTGCGAATTTTCCCGAATTCAGTTCACCAGCGACATGCTTCCCTCCGACATCATTGGTGTGTCGATTTATGACGAACGGACTAAAGAGTTTGTTTTTAAGGCGGGGCCGATCTTTGCGAACGTTGTGCTTGCGGATGAAATTAACCGAACCACACCGAAGACGCAGTCCAGTCTTCTCGAAGTCATGGACCGGGCGAGGGTATCTGTCGATGGGCAAACTCATGCGGTTGGCCAACCCTTCATGGTGATCGCAACACAGAATCCGGTCGATTACGAGGGAACCTTCCCTTTGCCGGATAGCCAGATGGATCGTTTTTTAATGCGAATTTCTGTCGGATATCCTGAGCATGAAGATGAGGTGGAGATCTTGCGCAGTGGTGAGCTCAGGTATGATGAGCTGGCGGCGAATGCGGTGGTATCCAAGGAAGAAATTATCGAAATGCAGCAACATGCGCGGGCTGTCTATGTCGAGCAAAGTATTCTTGAGTACATTGTTCAGTTGGTGCAGGCGACGCGTACAGAGTCTGAGTTTCGCTCTGGTGTGAGTCCCCGCGGTGCCATCGCCTTGCGCATGGCGGCACAAGCATGCGCCTTGGCGCATGGTCGCGCGTTTGTTGTTCCAGAAGATGTTGAAACATTGATCATGCCAGTGCTGGCACATCGCATCACCCTCCGGCGGCAGCTTAGCGATCCGGTTGAGGGGAGAAGGATGGTCGAGACCTGTTTAAAGGCGATTGTTGAAAAGATCCCACTCCCAGTTTGATAGGATTAATTGCGTGGAAAACCAGGTCGATGAAGCAAGCAAAGTCAGACGCAAGGGACTGGGTGGATCCAGATTTTTTCAACGGTCGTGCGGTTGCCGACCGTGGGTTTTGGAAATTTGTCCTTCGGCAAATTATACCCGCCCGAGGACAAAGCACGCATTTAACGGTTTCTGGACTAATGCTCATTACGATCGCTTTGGGCGTTGGGGTAACCGCGTACAATAGCGGGAGTAATATCCTCTTTCTTTCGCTGTCTCTCGTCCTCAGCACGCTGATACTCAGTGGGGTACTAAGTGTAATCAATTTTCGTAAAGTGACGTGGCGCTTAGTACTGCCCTCAGAATTACGCGCTGGCAGCCTGGCATCGGCGCGTTTGTATGTTCAGAATAGGAAACGCTTATTTCCAACCTTTGGGATTTGGTTCAACACCAAGGCAGGCGAACGCGCTCCGCGAGTTCGCCTGCAGATTGAAGAGCCGCTGCCCACGCATGGGGAAGTAGAGCTTGAGTGGCGGTTTAGGCCTGAGCGTCGCGGTCCGCTATTACTCGAACTCAGCGGGGTGGAATCAAAGTATCCTTTCGGCTTTATTAGAAAAACTCTGGGAGGCGTTCGGCGTCACACGGCATGGGTGTGGCCTCAAAGAGTGGACTATTATTTCCGACCAGCCCGCGGAGAAAAGTATCTCGTAAGCGGAGAGCTCCTTGAGAAGGCTGGGCGAGGCGATGATTTGGTAAAGGTTCGTGGCTACGTTCCGGGGGACCCTTTGCGGATGATTCATTGGAAGGCCACCGCGCGGGTAGGGCGGTTGCAGGTGAGAGAGGTGGCCGAGGAAGTGGAGAGTGCCTATTACTTGCAACTTGAAACAGGAAAGGCGCTTTGGAGAGACGAGGCGATCTTTGAGCGTTTTTGCTCCACTGCATTAAGTTTGGCGGAGGATTTTTTTCATCAAAACCGGTTGCTTGGTTATGCGGTGAATAACGACGCGCCGGTACAGATAAGAACCATGAGTGATCTGCACGGATTCTTTGATGTTTTGTCTCGTTTGGAGATGAGTGCAGACATTAAGCGCTCCGGACGAAGCTATGGACAAGAGTGGATAGGCTTTCAGCCAAGCAAAGAAGGAGGTATTCTAATTCATGCAGGAGAGCACCCGGCAGGTCAGGTTGTCGCTTGAGGATTTACACCGGATAAAGTGGATCCTTGGAGGGTTACTCGTGCTCCTTGCATGCTGGGCCCTGCTTCCGGTTGCCTTTGGTTCGGAAGTGCTCTTGCTCCTGATCAGTGGGTTGATGCTGTTTTTTCTCTTTCAACCACGTTTTTCTGCTTTGATTCCGCCAGTGGCCTTACGGTTGCTTCCCTCCTTCCTTGGGATCATGATCGCCATAGATTTGGTGAGTAGTGCGCCGGATTTCCTGCCGGCGATCATACGTATGATGCTTTTGTTGCTGCTTTATCGCGCGCTGCCTTTGCGCACGGGGCGAGAGGACATGCAACTTTTGCTGCTCAGCTTGTTCTGTCTGATCTTTTCCGGCGTGTTGACGGTTTCGCTTGGCTTTGCCGTGCAGATACTTCTTTTTTCGCTGATCTCGATGGCTCTCATGTTCGTCGTTTGTATGGCTGAGGTCTCGACGAGAAAAGTAGATACCGCGAATTTGTGGAAAGGCTTTCGATGGCGAGGATTTTTGAGACGAGTGTGGGGAGCGATGAACTTCCGCCTCCTGGGCGTGGGGGTAATTTTTTTCGCCTTTCTGGTGACTGTGTCATCGCTGATTTTTGTTTTGATACCTCGCTTTCAGCCGGATGAAGCATGGACCTTTTTCCAAATAAACACGCAAGCCCAGTCTGGATTTTCTGAAACCGTAAGTTTGGGAAGCGTGTCTGAAATTGCCCTAAACGATAATCTGGCACTCTCGGTGGACGGCGTGAGTGAGGAAGATATACCTGCGAATCCCTATTGGCGCATGTTGGTCTTGGATGCTTATCGGAATGGTGAATTCGTCCTTTCTTCCTGGATCCAAAACAATGATCGGAATGCTGTGCGGCGTAGGGTCAACCGCCGGAGTTTGCGAGATGCATCTTTTGAGTTCAAAGAACCCGACACGGATAAGCTCTGGACCTTCTATCTGGAAGGGCAGATTTCACGGTTTTTACCGATACCCGGAAGTTATCAGTCGGTCAAATTTACCCGTTCTGAGGATATACAGTATTTCCCCCAGCTGCGGAATATACGAACGGAGGGCGTTAGTCCGCGAACTTTTGCTTATCAGTTGCAAGGCGTCGCGTGGGCGGCAGGTTTTCCGGCGGAAGATGACGAAGTTTCCATTTTGCGAACCGCCATGGAAGAGCCCGCTCAAATCGCTGGCGAGCTTAGGGAAATCTACCCTTACACGACTTTGGACTTGGGATTGAGTCAGCGAGAGAGAGGATTTCTTGATCAATATCTGAAAGCGTTGGACTTGCCAGAGGAATTGTCGGCGCATAGGTTTGCTGAGCATTTAGTGGCACACTTCCATGACGAATTCGGCTATTCGCTGAGTCCAGACATTCCGGAGGGAGTGAGCGATCCGATTGTACGGTGGTTAGAAGGCGGGAACGTCGGACATTGTGAGTTGTTTGCAGGTGGGTTTACTCTACTCGCCAGGGCTGCTGGCTACCCAACGCGTGTCGTGGTCGGCTTCAACGGAGGTAACTGGAGTGGTGTGAATAGTTTCTCGGTGCGGAATCGACACGCCCATGCCTGGGTTGAGATCTTTGACGAAGCGGACGGTATGTGGCTGCGCTTCGATCCCACTCCAGGAGGGGCCCTTGGCGATGCTGACTCCTCGGGTGATGCACAATTTTCCGAAAGAGGAGGTGATTACTTGCCGAGTGGTTTGGGCGCGTGGGTGGATGATTTGCGGATTATTTGGTACCGGCGCGTTGTGAATTTTGATGAAGCCACCCAGATGGGAATGGCGCGCGGGCTATTGGATCGCCTCAAAGGCTTACAAAGTTCGGCAACTGAGCTGTGGGAGCGTTTCAAGAGCAAAGGCTATGAGTGGGTTCAGGTTTCCTTTCGCGAGCGTTCATGGTCTGCACTATTTTGGGTGATTTTTGCCACTCTCATTCTGGCCACCTTCTGGCGTTTTCGGAGATTTTTTCGTTTTTCCATGAGAAGTTGGTTTGGTTCCAGGCAAAAGGTGAGTCATGCTCGGAAGGAAGCGGGGCGGTTACTGCTTAAATTTCGACCTCTAAGAACCTTGCTTATTGGAAAAAAGGAAGTGCTAGACCTCGAGGCCGAGCGGTGTGCGCGGTGGAAAGAGATTGAAGATAGTCTGGAAGCCTTAAGATACGGGCCTAAGCATTCACAACGCACCTCACTTTCCTTGATCAAGCGTGCGAGTGATGAACTCCGTGTGATGCGTAGATTTAGGCGGCAGCTAAAAAGCGAGGTATCAAAATGAAGAAGCCGTTTAATATTCCCTCCTTCCTCCTTGCGTGAAGCTGCAGACTCTACAAGATCTCTACGAACTCGTACAAAGTTTCCGCCTCACTTCACGAACATATTATGGCTGAAAAATCAGCAGATTCTAAGGAAAAAAAGTCCGCGGGTAGCGGTCTCGACCTCAGCGCTTTGAGTGATCTGAGTTTTGGGCCGGACTGGGCCGACAGCTCCAAAACCTCATCCCGTAGCAACAATGCGTCGAGCGAACGCAAAGGACGTCCCCGCCCCTCCAAGGAAGGTGGATACAGAGACCGTCGGCCAGACCGCGGAACCCGGCAGGGCGGGGAAGGTGCCCCGCGTCGAGACGGAAGCGGTCAAGGAGTCGGCGGCAGTCGCGGTAGGCGTGATGAGCCATCGCGATTTGCCTCGGTTGAAAGGCGCGGAGGCCGAACCCCCGCCATGGCCCCGGTTCCGTTCAAGCCTATAGTTGAGGTGGATTTTTACCCTCAGGATGAAGCCTTCGATGCCTTGGTCCTACGTCTCAGAGCAAATTGCCGAACCTACCAACTGTTTGAAATTGCACACTTACTGCTCGAAAAGCCGGAGAGGTTTGTTGTTTTAGTGAGGCCTCTCCCTTCCGCTGAGGAAAAGGGAATGCATTACTCGGTGCCCGATCACCTTCCATTCATGAGCGAAGCGGAAGCGGTCGATTATGTTTTGGCCAATCACCTTGATCGTTTTTTTGAGGTAGAGGCAGTTGAGGTGGATCCGCCCAAGGGTAATTTTCTGATGGTAAACCGCTGCGGGGTGACCGGAGCGTTACTGGGCCCGCCAAACTACCACCTTTACCAGTCCTTTCTCCAGCAACACTTTCACACCTCCATAAAAGGAATGTCGTTTGAACGGTTTGTGGCCAAGGTGGAGACGGTGAAGGACGAAGCAGCTATCGCAGAATGGATGGACCAGATGCGTAAAGGCCAACGTTACACGGTGCGAGTCCCGGAGAACCCAGCAGAAGTCTCCGCAAAGGCCGCAACGAAATCCACCGGTGAACCGGATTCTGAAGAACCGGCGCCCGATGCCGGAGTGGAGGATGCAGTTGTGGAGCAAGCAGAGATAAGCAGTCCAGACCCTGCGATCGAAGGAAAACAGGATAATGATGCCGAGGTAAAACCTCCGCTGAGTTTTACCACACTGGAGGAGGCTAAGGCCTATCTTCTTGGAGAACGTCGTGATGAAGTGGTCAAATCTTCCCCGCAGGTACGTTTTGCCGGGAAGGATATTGCAAAGCTTCCCGACGGCCCCTTGCGCCAGTCCATCGAAGCTGTTTACGAAAAACAGAAGCATTTTCCGCTCGATACGGCCAACAATATCCGTGGACGTCTGCGCCGTGACAAATTCACCGTTTACAAAAAAGGTGCCAAGGGCATCTCCTACGTCTGTGCGGTTAAACGCAAATTCCGCGGACCTGAGACGGTGTTCACAGAATCTATTGATCAGCTGATTCGGTTTGTTGAATCCAAACCAATGATCAAGGTTAAAGCTTTGGCTAAAGAACTTCTTGGTCTGGATGATATTGACACCTCAGAGCGTCCTGAGGGTGTGGACGCTCCAGAAGCGAGCACAGAAAGCGCGGAGCGTGAAAAGGTATTGAACCAGTTAGCCAGAGATCTCCGGTGGCTCATTACAGAAGGTTACGTTAGTGAGTTTGGGGATGGTAGTTTGTTCGCACAACCCATGTTGCCAGCGGCAGGGGGCGGAAAGCCGAAAAAGGAAAACGTAAATTCAGCAGACACGGAAGGGACAAACCCAAAGCCCACTGCGGAGGCAGTACCTCAGCAGGAAAGCGAAAATGGAGGAAGTGAAGCAAATGCCCCGGAGGACATCTCGCCTGAAAAAGGCGCGGGTGATGACAAGGTGCCAACGGCCGACAAATCCCCGAAGTCCGAAAGCGAGAAATTAGGCTGATTGGAAGTAGCCCCAGCTACTCGTCGACGTAAACAGGCAAGCCGACACGACTAAGTTCGAGCAGAGTTTCCGCGTTCCAGTTTGCGAGGCGAAAACATCCGCTGGATTCGGTGCGGCCGACTTGTTCGGGCGCTGGTGTGCCATGTATTCCGTAGCTGGGTTTGCTTAGCCCAATCCAGACGGTTCCGACGGGATTGTTGGGCCCCGGAGGGATGATCATTGGGTGGTTAATCTGCTCTCTAACCGCCGCATCAGGGAAAATGCGTGGGTTAAAGGTATAATTAGGATTTTTGACGCGGTTTTTCACTTCCAAGCGGCCAACGGGTCTTTTTTCCTGTTCTCGGGCAATGCTTACCGGAAAGTGGAGGAGTAAGGTATC
>PWZW01000071.1 GCA_003567255.1 Puniceicoccaceae bacterium
ATGACATTGCTGTGGACATAGGGCCGTAAGGCAGTTTTGTTTTGAGGTCATGAATGTGCAGCGGGCAGCTATGGGCATGTTGGTCCTGATACTCACCTTTTTTATTCTTTGGTGGGGCAAAACCATGCTGATTCCGCTCGTGATCGCGGCGGCGATCCTATTTTTGATCAACATCCTAAGCCACACGATCCGTGCGGTGAAAATCAAGGGCCGCCGGCTTCCTGAGGTGGTTTCCTTTCTTTTGGGTTTGGTGGTGATCATTTTTGGGATTTCGATGATCGTGAACATCTTCGTCAAAAATATCGACCAGGTGCTCCAGGCGGCCCCCCGCTACGAGCGCAATCTGGAGGCCCTTTTGATCCAAAGCTCCGTGGTGCTGGGACTTGAGGAAGTCCCCAATATCCGAGAGATGATCGCGCAAATCAATTTTCGCCCTTTCCTCTTTAATCTCGGGCAAACCGTAACTTCGCTCCTTGGCAATGCGGTGATCATCATTGTCTTTCTCATCTTCCTGATCATTGAGCAGCGCATGTTGCGGCTCAAAATCGAGCAGCTCTTTCCGAAGAAATCCGAGCAGGACGATACGTTTGCGCTGATTTCCCGTATCCGGAAAGACATCCGTACCTACCTGGGGATTAAGGTGCTCACCAGTATGATCACGGCTTTGTTGAGCTTTGCGGTTTTGCGCTTCGTCGGGGTCGATTTTGCCGGGTTTTGGGCGCTTTTGATCTTTTTCCTCAATTTCATTCCGACCCTGGGCTCGATCGTTGCCACGATTTTTCCCTCGGTTTTGGCGCTGGTGCAGTTTGATACCTTTGGACCGTTTATAGGCACCGTCGTTACCTTGACCATTATCCAAGTGTGCATTGGCAACCTGTTGGAGCCGCGACTTATGGGGACCTCCCTGAATATCAGTCCGATTGTGATTCTTCTATCGCTTGGGCTTTGGGGACAAATCTGGGGGATTCCAGGGATGTTTCTCTGCGTACCGATCACGGCGATCATCATCATTATCTTCTCCTATTTCCCCTCGACCCGTCCTTTTGCGATTTTACTCTCCGGAAACGGAGACATCACCAAAAGTCCGAAACGTGAAAGGGCCCTCATTCCCTAACAACCTAAGCACCCCAGCCTTACTCAGGCAGTTCATCCCCTTCCCAACCAAATGACCATGCGCTTAAACAAACGCCTCCTCCCGCTCACGCTATGTGCCCTCCCTTTTTCAATGCTAGCCAGCGAGCTTTCCCTGACCATTTACAACGAGGACTTCGCACTGGTTCGTGAGCGCTTCGACCTGACGCTTGAGTCCGGCGAGCAAACCGTTGACTTTACCGGGATGACCCGAACCTTGGAGCCCGCTTCAGTGGTGCTGCGGGCTCGTGGTCAGGAAACGCCGTTCCGGATTATCGAGCAAAGCTACCGGGCTGACCCGATCACCGAGGCAAGTGCGCTTGCTTACTTTGAGGGAGAAACCATTCGTTTTGAACTTTCCCATCATGGTCAGGGCGCACCTCAGTATGTGGATGGCAGGATCATACGCGCGGGTGAGGGACGGAGTGAGGGGCCGGTGATTGAGGTGAATGGCGAGCTTCGCTTTGGGCTGCCGGGAAAACCGCTTTTCCCGAGCTTTGGCGATGACAGCATCCTCACCCCTACCCTGACCTGGAAAATCCATAGTGAGGTTGCCGAGGCACTTCCGGTCGAACTCAGCTACCTCACCGGAGAGCTCAGTTGGAAAGCCGATTATAATTTTGTCTCCACGGGGGACGGCGATGCGGTCGAATTGATTGGTTGGGTGACCGCGACTAACCGTAGCGGTCGGGTTTATGAGGATGCCCAGCTCAAACTGCTGGCCGGCTCAGTTAATCGGGTAAGTTCACGGGAGGCTATGGCGTACAGCTCAATGGTTATGGCTAGGGACAGTGCGGCCCCACCCGTAAGCGGAGAAGCTTTTGACGCGTTCCACCTCTACACTATCGCTGAGCCAACCACCCTGCGGGATCAAGAAACCAAACAGGTCGAGTTTCTCCGGGCCAGCGGCGTGCAAGCGCCCCGCATCTACCGGGCGGTCTCCCAGCATCATCGCCGGGCGAACGCGACGGACGGTTCCATCGGCGCCGCAACGCAATCCCTCCCCGTCCAAACCTTGGTCACTTTTGAAAATAGCGAGGCAAACCAACTCGGTACCGCCCTCCCCGCTGGTGTTGCCCGTTTTTACCGCGAGGGGCGCGATGGCGACCTCGAATTTGTCGGGGAGAACCGGATCAATCATACCCCTCGGGATGAGACGGTGACCCTCCAACTGGGCGAGGCCTTTGATCTGGTGGCGGAACGTCGGCAAACTCATTTTCGGCACGACAGCCAGCGCAACCGTATCACCGAAACGATTGAAATTACCCTCCGGAATCAAAGTGATGAAAACGTCACGATTGAAGTCATTGAGCATCTGTTTCGCTTTGCCGGTTGGGAAATTCGCTCAAGTTCAGCGTCCTTTGAGGAAGTCGATAGCCGGACCATCCGGTTTCCAACCGAGGTCGCCAGTCGCGGCGAAGCGACGCTGAGCTACACTGTTGAGTATAACTGGTAGCCTAACCGATTTAAATTTATGCAGGCTTATTTGAACTTACTTCGCCACGTCCTGGAGGAAGGCACCTATCGGGACGATCGTACTGGTACGGGTACCTATTCAGTTTTTGGCGCTCAGGCACGGTTTCCCCTGGGGGAGCACTTCCCGCTGCTCACCACCAAAAAACTGCACCTCCGCTCCATCATCCATGAGTTACTATGGTTTCTCAAAGGCGAGACCAACATCGCTTACCTCAAGGAAAACAAGGTATCCATCTGGGATGAATGGGCCGATGATAACGGCGACTTGGGAAGGGTTTACGGCGCACAGTGGAGGGCCTGGCAAAAACCGGATGGTAGTCACGTCGACCAAATTCACGGGCTTATCCGCTCCCTCAAGGAAAATCCAGACAGCCGCCGACACCTCGTCTGCGCTTGGAATCCCGGAGAAATCGAGCAAATGGCGCTGCCCCCCTGCCATGCCTTATTTCAGTTTTACGTGGCGAATGGAAAACTCAGTTGCCAACTGTATCAAAGAAGTGCCGACATTTTTCTTGGCGTGCCCTTCAACATCGCTTCCTACGCCCTGCTCACCATGATGATCGCGCAGGTGTGCGACCTGGAGGCGCACGAATTTGTCCATACCTTTGGTGATTTGCATTTGTATGCGAATCACTTGGAGCAGGCAAAAACCCAACTTAATCGGGAGCCACGCACCCCCCCAAAGATGCAACTCAATCCAGCAGTTAAGCACATCGATGATTTCAGTTTCGAGGACTTTACCCTGAGCGAATACCATCCGCACCCTGCGATCAAAGCCCCGATCGCCGTCTAGGAGTGGGAACTGTATTCAGATGGCGGAGGACAGGCTTAGCGCAGCTATATTTTAATGAGTCGTCCCAAGTTGCGGCGTGTGCCTGCGGCGACCTTGCGGTGTCAGCAAGCGTGGTAGCGCCGTCGGAACACAAGTCTGCACAAATAGAAAAGCATGGGCTATGATCCGCGCTGAATCACCTCAGTTCAAAGCGGACACCCAAGTCTTCAGAAGACGCCGCTTCGCTAATTTGCTCAGCTCGCGTGAGGCGTTCCGGATCGAGCACACCGGAGCGGAGAAAGCGCTCCTCAACAACCGCGAGTCGCTCCGCAGCCAACTGCTCCAAGGCTTCCGGTGTGACCTCCACTGCGGCCAGCAGTAAGGTACGCGCTTCCCTTGGATTAACCAGTGGCTTCGTTGATCCGGCTTCAGTAGCACTTTCGTTGCTAGCCTCCGATGCCGCGGCGGCAGTCCGCTCGCGGAAAATTTCAAAAGCGTCGCTTGAGACAAACTTGACCGCCAGTGCTTCCAAATTCGGCACCCCATCAATGCCTTCCCAACCAAGGGTTTCCAAGGCAGACGCAGCCTGTTCCGCCGCTTCGGACGCTTCCTCCGCAATCCTGGAAAGCGCCTCCTTTAAGCCGAGCTCCTGCAGGGCGACGGTATCCAAGGCCTCATTACCGGTGGCGATCAGTTCGAGAGAAAGTTGTGGGCGCTCAAAAAGGGCGTCCGTGAGCACATCAATCACCTGCTCCGCCTCGGCGTCGAGCGTGGCACTCCCGGGCGCAAAGACAGCTATCTCGAGGTTCTGATCCTCCGCACCAAGCATGCTCCCCAAAAAGGCAAAGGGCCGCGAGGCGACGTTTACAATGATGCGCACGATGGCTTGAACCACCAGCGAGCGCACGTCTGTTTCGGGATCGGAAAAGTCCCCGCCGACCGCTATGCGGCGGAGGGCAATGGCATCGTTTCGGTCCTTGAGTAAGGAAATACCCAAATGAATTGGGGCCGGAATGCTGGCCTGTCCGGTGGACTCGCGGGAGAGGTTAAAGCGGTTTAAACTCAGGTCCGTTCGGGTTTCAAAGCGCGTTCCGTCGAGCTCAAAATCGGTCGTCGAGCTGAGCGAACCCGAAAGGATCGGGTATCCTATTGCGTTGCCCGCGTAGGTTGAGGTGGGCAGTAGGCCAAGCGAAGTGATGGAGATCGCCAGCGAAGCACCGGGCTGGTCAAAGCGTGGAGTCAGGCTCCCCGTCAATTCAATCGTCCCCCCGGTATCCGCCCGCGCGCGAAAATTGAGGGCGGTGGCTTCAGTGGAATCCAGTTCGAGTTTGGTTAACTCCAAGGTCATGCCTCGCAGTCCAAACTCCGTCGCTGGCTCAAGGAAATTTTCGACAAACTTAAATTGGCCATCAGTTATTTGGATCGCTCCGATAGTGATGCGGGGCCGCGGGCTTTCCTTAGCTGTGGACGCTCCATCGGCGGCCTCCGAATCAGTGGCCTCGTCCCTTTTGGCCAGTAAGCGCTGGAGATTGAGCTGCCCATCCGCCTCGCGAACAATCAGCGTCGATGGTGTGGTGAGCCTTAACTCGCCCACCGTCAACTCCAGCGGATCGAGTTCGAAACGAATGTCACTAAGGCTGAGGCTTTCCGCACTCACCATCGGCTCCGCCTCACCCGCTTCCCCGAGGGCTACGTTTGCCAGGCGCAGCGAGCCAGAGAGGTTTGCCATCAGGGCGGAATCACGCAAAGCGCCCTGTCCGGCAAAGTTTGTGGACAGGTTTCCAGAGGTCAGCTCGAGCGACAAAGCGGGGGCAAGGGATCGGGCGAACGGAGGTAAGCTCAACCCACTCACCTCCCCTTCCATTTCGACCGCATCAAAGGCGCTGGAGATCGCCGCAGCCAAAGCAAAAGAACCTCCTTCACCGCTGACCCGTCCACTGCTTTCCAGGCGGATCGGGGCAGCGTCGTGATTGCTGAGGTTTGCGCCGCTCAACTTGAGATCGGTGAATGTGATCACTTGATTGACGTCCGCAAAGTCATCCTGAAAACGGAGCGATTCCAAGGTGAAGTCAGCGGTATCCAATGAAATCTTCCAGGCCGCTTCAAGGGCTTCCTGGACAAGGCGTAAAGCGGCTTCAAGGGAAGGCTCGGGTAAGCTCGTCGGCGACCCTTCATCCGGTGCGCTCGCCCGACCCTCCGGCGCTTCGAAAAGCCCCTGGAAATTAAAATCACCCGTCGCCTCCCGACGGACCCGCACTTCACTGATGACGACCTCAAGACCCTCCGCGTTGACCCGTTGTCTCGGCAGGTCCACCGAGAGTCCCTGGAGGCCAAGGTAAGGCATTGTGAAAAAAGTCTCGTGCCCGGACGTCTCTCCGGTCGCCAACACCAGGTCCTGCAAATCAAAGTTAAGTGCACGGATTTCCATCTGGGCGGGATCTGCCAAGGGCGCAAAATCGTAAGCGAAGCTAACTCCGGCCACACCCGAAATGAGCTCAAAGTTCAAAACGTCTCGCAGGTAATTTTGGAAGCGTCCCGGCTCAAGTCCGGTCAAACTGACCTCTGCGGCGGATCTGAGGGGAAAAAGCGCGAAAAACCCCCGCCAGGTAAATTCGGTTCCCGCTTCGGTCCGGGCGACAAATTCGTAAGGGGTTTGCGCCTCGGGGTCGGTGTGAAACCCGTCAATCCGAAATCCGAGGGCAGCGATTTCGTAGTGAAATGGCTCTGCCAAACGCAGGTCGGAAAATTGGCTCAGTCCATCGTCCACGGTCATGACTTCAATCCAGACGGGAAAGCGCTGCGTGAGGGCTTCGAAGGCCTCAAAACCCTCGGGAGCATCTTCGTCGGTGAACCGTTCGTCGGACTCGAGCTCCGCTGGTGGCATGGTCGGGGTGAGCGCACGCGTAAGATTCAGGGAGCCCCCGGGGTCGACCTCGATCCGGATGCGCGGATTATGCAAACGGATCTCCTCAAAGACGAGGCCCCGCCGCCAAAGCGAGGCAAACGGTCTGAAATTCACCACCGCGCTTTGCAGTCCGAGCACTTCCCCAGCGTTTTCCGAATCCAGAACTTTAAAATCGTTTAGCTCAACGCGAAAAGTAAACGGATTAAACTTGAGTTCATCGAGTAGAAAGGTCCCGACAAAGCCATCGCTTACTTTACTGAGCACGGGGCCCCTCAGTAGTGCCGGAAGGGCAAAAAAACCGAAGAGCGTGTACAGGGCCAGTGCACCCAAGGCGCAAAAAGCAAGGTTTCGTTTCCAAAGGCGGAGCATACGCAATTTCATGGTGACTCAGGTAGATGGGTGAAGGTAGAGGTGCACCCTATACAGATGCGGTGGGAAGTCCGTAAAATATGGATTTAGAATGGAGATTTTCAACTATGTGCGCGGTGACATGAGCAAGGCTGCACACCTTGCTTACTCAAGTTTTTTTAAGTACGCACGCGCCGCACTGAGACCGCCCTCCTGGTCGCCGAGCGCGTACATCGCGTGAAAGCGCAAAAGGTAAAATTCCGCAGGAGGGTCATTGGCCTCTGCGAAGCGATTGCCCACCCGCCGAACGGCTTCCCAATTGCCGTTGGCCGACAGGAGTCGAATGAGGTGCATGCCCATGACCAGGTTATCCGGTTGCTGAAGGAAACTGGCCTGTAAACTGCGCAAGTCCGCCGAACCGCTTAAGTAAGTCGAATCCTCCCTGACGCCCGCGGTAAGGATGCTGACCGAAGGCACCGCGCGCCGAAACCATTCCACCGCCTCCCCTTCCTCGCCCATTTCGGCCAGGGCGAGCACCCGCTCTTGCCAAAACGCATCGATCTCGCCGGACGCATCCGCCTGCTTTACAAGCGCGAGCGTGCGGGTGAATAGCTGAAAACGGTTTAAACGGCGCAAAAGGAGCTGGCGGCCCTCCGGGCGAAGTTTTTCCCAGTCTGCTCGAAAAGCGTCCGCTCCACTCCCCTCCGCTTCCAGAAAATATTCTCTGGGCGCAAATTCCCAGAAAGCCTGTAGCCATTGGCTATTTTCTTTTCCGAGCAAATGCAGGCGACGGGAAAAGCCCGGGTTGCCCCGGGTCAGCCGCATCACACGACGAAAAATGTTCCGGGGATCAGGTGAGCGCTGGAGGGCGGTACGAAAGGCAGCTAAGGCAGGGCCGGGGGCATGTGGAAAAAGTGCGAGCCCCTCGACGAGTGGAACTTCCGGGTCCATTTTTGCGAGAAACCGTGCCCTTCGAAAGTAGGCGCGAGCCGCTGTTGGATCTTCGGCAACCAGGTGCAAGCCATGCCGTAAGTGGGGCTCCCACTCCAGCGGATAAGTCGCAGAAGGGGTGGAAAGGCTCCGGGCTGTATCCGGGGAAGGCAGCCACTGCCTGTGAAACGCCAAACTCAAAGCGATACAGGCAAGACAAACGGTTAGGTACCCTGCCCGCACGAAGTAACGGAGGGCGGGACGTGCATCAGGAGGAGCATGGTTGCCGCCATGCTCCTCCGCCAGCTCTTTGCGACCGCCAGCCTCCGCTAAGCGGCACAAAAACAAAGCAAGAAAAACGGTCCCTATGCGGTGCGCTGAAACATCAACCAAAAGGTGCCAGAGAAAGGGGAGCAGCGCGGCAAAGGCGACGCCGGGAAAGGCTATCGACTGTTTTGGTGGGGCCATTGCCGGCCTGAAGCGCCAAATGAAGAAGCCAAGCACACCAAGCAAGAGCAGGGTTGCTGGCACGCCCCACTCCGCTGCCCACCATAAGAGATCACTCTCGGGGTGGATCACCCCCACGGTTGATTGCGAGGCGTCGCGATACTGCTCAAAAACGTAGGGGAAATTGCCTGGTCCCAATCCGAGCCAAAAATGATCCCTAATCAGCCGCCAACTGTCTTGGTAAATCGCCATGCGAAAGTCCCCGGTGACCACGGTTTTCTCCTCCATTACCGGACCTTGCACGGTGATTCCGATTTGCTCGAAAACCCGGTCACGCGTGACACCTCCGAATAGAAGAAAGCCGACCAAGAGCGTGCAGATTACCGCGGGAAAGAGGCGAATAAACAACCCCCGGCGTCCCGTTTGCCGAATTCGGAAAACGGCTAAAAAACAGATGCCCAGCGCAGCGCCGATGGCGGCGCCGCGGGAACTGGTCATAAACATGGCAGCCGCAGGAACGAAGCTGCCCAGCCCATAATAAAGCCGCCCCGCCCAAGAGGTGCGGCCGGAAGTCGCGATACCCAACCACAGCACAAATCCAGACGCTGCAACGATGCCCGTTTGATTCCGATTGGGAAACCATGAGGTCATGTGCACCTGCTGAGACCAGGGTGGACGCCAGCCCAACGCGTTGAGCACCAAAGCACTAAGGCAGAAGAGAAAAATAAGCGCAGCCAGCCCGCGGATCAGCGAACGCATCTCCCCAACGGTCCATTGCAAGGATTGCAGACGCAGCCACCACAACAAAACGGGCACCAAGGCAAACAGCGCGATCAAGCTGGCAAGCGGTTGAGGATTGGCGCCAGTCCAAAGATCAAGGCCCAGATTAAGCGCGGTTTGTCGCCAGGCGGTTTCCGAAGGTGCCGCTAAAAAGCCGCCGAGGAAAACAACCAGGCCGGCGAGTATTCCAAGGGTCAGCCATAACCACTTCCGTGGGCTCAACGGCGTACCGGGTATGGTCAGGAGCCAAGCTGCCAGGACCGCCGCAAGGATAGCCGCCGCGAGCGGATGTGTGCCGATCCCGAGAAAAAGAACCAGGCCGAGCAAAAGAAGGAGCAAAAGCTCTGCGGCAGAGAGGGTGCGCATCAAGATAAACGGCTATGAGCTCTACCGGGAAAGGGCAAGCTCAGGCTTAAACCATACCCTAAGGACCATGACGGCAGGGACCAAATCACAGGGGAAGGCATCCTCAAACCCCCAAACATAAATTGAATACACAACAAACCCCAGAAAAAGGCTTGATTCGGCCAGAGAACCTGTTTCTCTCTTCGGTTTTTCATGAAAGCCACGATCAAAACACAAGGCCGCCAGTTTACTGTATCTGAAGGGGACATATTGAAGCTCAATCGCTTCCCTGAGACAGAGACTGGGTCATCTATCGATATTTCCGAAGTCCTCATGGTTACCGCCGAGGGTGCGGATGCCCGCATCGGGACACCCTTTGTAGAGGGTGCTTCCGTTAAGCTGACCGTACTCGAAAACAAGCAGGACAAGAAGGTAATCGTTTTCAAAAAGAAGCGCCGCCAAGGCTACAAACGCCGCCGCGGGCACCGTCAACAACTCTCGGTCATCAAGGTCGAGTCCATTTCCGCATAAAAAGAAAGCTGAACCATGGCACATAAAAAAGGACAGGGAACTTCCCGTAACGGACGCGACAGCAATGCAAAGCGTCTCGGCGTTAAAAAATTCGGAGGCCAGACAGTCGTTTCTGGTAACATCATCGTTCGTCAGCGCGGTACCCGCTACCACCCGGGCAAAAACGTAGGAATTGGTCGCGACCATACCCTCTTTGCGCTTTCTGACGGTCAGGTCGCTTTCGACAAGCTTCACCGCAAGGTCAACGTCGTCGAGGCGTAAGCGATTTAAAGTCGACACCTTTCCAAAACCCGCCTTTTAACTAAGCGCGGGTTTTTTATTTTTGAATTCACGGACATCCGCCAGCAACACCCTCTTTGATGAGTCACGAGCTCGAAGCCTATCGTAAACAACGCGAACAAATTCGCGCCCACCTGGCTTGGTTGGATGAAGAAATACGGCGTCAAGAAGACAACCTGAAACAGCCCTCCCCGGCAGCAATGGAAACGGGGAAGACGGCGGTGGAGAAGGCTCTGGACGCGTCTCCGGCCAACGCGCCAGAGACCGCTCCGTTAGAAGCTAACCCAGTCGAAACGCCCACCGAAGCGACGAGCAAACACGCAAACACCGAGGACTTGGAGGCAGTTATCAAGCACTACGCTCCGAGCGAACAAAGCAACCTTGCCGCGACCAAAGTCGGGTGTGCCTTAACCATCCTCGGGCTTACCGTGATCTTCCTATTCGGGATGTTTGTTTTGCCGAATTGGCTGTTTGACTGAGTGGACTCAGGCGGTCACCAAACTACCGCGAACGGGGGTGATAGAGCGCGTGTTCGTCAGCCAGACGTTCCTTCTCGATGGAGGTATAGATCTGTGTTGTGCCAATATCAGCGTGTCCGAGCATTTCCTGAATCACCCGTAGATCCGCCCCGCCCTCCAACAAATGGGTGGCGAAGGAGTGGCGGAGACCGTGGGGCTTGACGACCTTCGATATACCTGCCGCCTTGGCGTAGTCGCGGAGGAGGACCCATACCATCTTCCGGGAAATGGCCTTACCCTGCTGGCTGAGAAAAAGTGCGCTGCCGGTTTTTGCCTTGGTAAGGAAAGGTCGCCCAACACTTAGGTAATTTTTGATCGCGGTCACAGCCTTTCCCCCAATCGGGGCAATACGCTCCTTGGCACCCTTCCCATACACCCGCACATACGCCTCCTCCAAATCAACTGATTGAATGGCTAACCCGCACAGCTCAGAGACTCGCAATCCGCTGCTATAAAAAAGCTCCAGCATCGCGAGGTCGCGCACTCCCCTTGGAGACTCGAGGTTTGGCGCGGCCAGCAAGCGTACCACCTCCGAGCGGGTCAGGGTGTCGGGAAGTTTGCGACGATGGCGTGGTCGCGAGACCAGCTCGGTAAAGTCGTCTTCCCGCAGGCCCTCGCGGACCAGGTGGCGGGCCAGCATGCGTACGGCCGAAAGTTTCCGGCTTAAGCTGGGAACGGCGTAGCCGGTTTTGCTCAGCTCGGCGATCCAACTGCGGAGGGCTTCAGAGGATACCGTTCGCCAGCCAGAGGCGCCCTCTTTTTCTAAAAATACGCTGCACTGAATTAAATCCTGAAGGTAAGCAACGACGGTGTGCTCAGAAAGTCCACGCTCCAATTCGAGCCAAGCGAGAAAGGTCTCCAGGGGCTGAGCAAAGCCCTCGGGGAGGTGGCTCATGTCTGGCAGGGGAAGCGGCATCGGAAAGTGGGCTGGAGAGGATGTGTGCGTAGCCTAGTCCTGGCGCAAGGTGGCGAGCGGGGAATGAGCGCACACACCCCGACTGAAGAGGGCTCCCATGAAGATGGACAAAACCGTGGAGGCCAGGAGGACGAGCAGGATCTGGCCAATATGAAAAACGGGGCTCAGCTCGAAGGCGAAGTGGGCAAGTGCACTGTAAGTAACGAGCGCAAGCCCCCCACCGGTCAGGGCAGCCAGGAGACCCAGCACACCAAACTCGACGCAAAGGATGGAGCGCAGTTGCCGGGTGGAGGCACCGAGGGTCCTCAACAGGACAGATTCACGAATGCGCTGGTCACGGCCGTTCAGAAAAATACCGATGAGGATACAGCAGCCCGCGCCGAGGGTGAATCCGCTCAAGAGCTGGATCGCCTGTGTTACTCGGGCAAGGATGGTGCGAATAGTTTCCAGCAAAAGGGTCAGGTCAATCGCTGAAACATTTGGAAAGGCCTCCACCAGCGCCCGCTGCAGTTGCCCGGAGGTTTCGTCAGGAGGGATTCGGGTGGTCACGACGGTGAAGCCCGGCGCCCCCTCCAGGACACCCGGCGGGAAGAGCATGAAAAAGTTGAGATTAAACCGGCTCCAGTCCACGGCACGCAAGTGCTGCACCTCCACCTCGATGGGGACGCCCTGCACGTCGATGACCATACGGTCTCCGAGCTCAACCCCAAGGTCTCCGGCGATCTCCACTTCAAGCGAAAGCGGAATCGGCTCATTGCCATCCCAGTCACTTGGGGGCCAGGTCCCTCCAAGGTGGGTTTCCGTCTCATTTAAATGGTCTCGATAGCTGGACCGAAACTCCCTCCGGACCATACGATTACCCACCAAGCCCTGTTCGCGCAGTTCACGAATGGAGACGCCCTTAATCTCGGCGACCCGCATACTCACCATCGGCGCGCTTTCGAGGACAGGAAGGTCATTACCTTCCAGGAGCGCCTTCACCCCATCCACTTGGTCCGACTGAACGTCGACCAAATAAATGTTTGGTCCGATCTCACTCTCCGAAACCTGCACTTGGGCAAGGACCAAGTCACGAATCAACATCGTCGAAAGCATCAGAAAAACCCCCAAGCCCAGAGAGAGCACAAAAAGCATGGTTTGGTTCTGCGGACGAAAACAATTGGAAATTCCCTGACGCAGCAGATAAGGCAGCCGTTCCGTCGTTAATTTCCGGGTCAGCGCGATAAAGGTCCAGGCAACCAGCGCCAAAACACCAAAAACCCCGGCAAACCCGACCGTGAGCACCAGGGACCGTGCCAAATTTGTGCTGTTCAGAATAGAAAGCAGGGTCATCACCACAAAAAGAAAAGCGACCACCGGAAGGGAGCGTAAAAGCGCCCGGCGGCGGGCCTGCGCGGTTGAGCCACCTTGCCGGAGGACTTGAAGCGGCGCAATATCCCGTATCTGTAAGAGCGGTAAAACCGCAAACCCGCAGCAAGCAAGAAAGCCCGCCAGCGTAGTTTGCCCAACCACCCATAGGTTGGGCATGGGCTCCACCAGAACGGGCAAAGTTTCAGCAAAGTAATAAACTACTCCAAAGTGAATGCCCACGCCGAGTCCTCCCCCAGCCACAGCGGCGACCAAACCGAGCAAGCCAGCTTGAATCAAATAGATCGCAAATGAGGCACGCGCCGGCGCGCCGAGACAGCGCAAAATGGCAATGCTCGCTCGGCGGCGGCGGATTTGCGCGTGCATCGCACTAGCCACACCGATCGCGCCGAGGATTAGACTGAACAGGGCAATTAAGCCCAGAAACTGCTCAAACTGGTCGAGCACACGTCCCAGTTGATCACGCCGACTCTCTGGCGTCTCAAACCGCCAAAGGTCGGCACCGTCCCGGGTGCGCAATGCTTCGATGACCTCGGCGCTAGCCATCTCCTCGGACAAGCGAAGGTGCGCATGAAAGCTGGCTATGCTTCGATCAGTAAGGAGTCCGGTTGCTTCGAGTAACGAGGCGCGAAGGTAAACCTCCGGAGCAAAGCCCGCGAAGCGTCCACTCCGCGGGGCAGGTTGTTGAACGGTGCCAATGATCTCAATGCTCGCATTACCCAACTTCACTTGGTCGCCCGCGCTGGCATTAAACTGCTCCAGCAGTGCCGGTTCGAGGAGGAGGCCATCCCTCGCTTGGTGATTGCGCCAAGCGGCGTCCGGCTCCGTCAGCACCTCCCCATAAAACGGGTAAGCGCCCTCAATCCCGCGCACCTGGACCAAGCGTGCCCCGCCCGAATCAACGAAGTTGAGCATGCTGGAAAAACTGATTTCAAAACTGCTTTCCTCGGCCAGTGCGTCGATGGCCTCACGATCAGCATCGGTGAAGGCCTCCCGACTCGTGATGAGGAGATCGGCACCGAGCAGTGCGCGGGCTTGAAGATCGATCCCCTGTTCCAAACTGCTGCGCAAAGCATGGATGGTCACCAGGGCGCTGATCCCCACGACGATAGAGGCGGCAAAGATCAACAGACGTTTCCATTCCTTTCGGGAATCACGCAAGGCCATCAACCAGGTCCACGGGTGTACCATGAGGGCGAAGGTTCCCTGCGGGAGCGGCTGGGGAGCCCCGGATTCGGGCGTGCTTGTGGCGGGCTTATCCATGGCGTTCTTCACCTTCGATCCGTCCGGAGCGCATTTTCACCACGCGTCCCGCCCTTTTGGCCAATTCATTATCGTGAGTAACCAGCACAAGCGCGGTGCCCGCGGTTCGGTTTAACTCAAAGAGCATGTCGCTGATCGGCGCGCTTGTTTCCGAGTCAAGGTTCCCGGTAGGTTCATCGGCAAAAAGGATTTGCGGGCGATGAATAAAAGCGCGGGCGAGCGCGACCCGCTGCTGCTCTCCACCGGAAAGCTGAGTTGGGTAGTGATTGATCCGCTCCCCAAGTCCCACCCGCTCAAGACTTTCCACGGCAAGTTTGCGCCCACCGCGCATGCCCTGAAGCTCCAGCGGCACCAGAACGTTTTCCAAGGCAGTCAGGGTTGGTAGTAACTGGAAACTCTGAAAAACAAAACCCACATACTGGTTGCGGAGGGCGGCCAAGGCATCCTGGTCGAGGGATTGCAGGGGGTTACCCGCCAGGGAGATACGCCCACTCGAAGGCTGGTCGAGCCCGGCGCAGAGCCCAAGCAAGGTGGTCTTTCCGCTTCCCGAAGGTCCCACGATTGCGCAGCACTCCCCAGCATCCACGCTGAGGTTGGCGCCGCTGAGGACAGTGAGTTCGTGGCCGGCATTATGATAAACCTTGGAAACGTTCTCGACCTTTAACATGGACGCATTGACTCCACTCCCAGAAGGCGTGAAACTTTCAGTGTCTATTGGCTGACTCATAACTTTGTAATGATAAATTTTTTCTCCTCACGAAACCCACGGGGCCGATCCTCTAAGCCGCTTGGCGTCATTCTTTTGGTTAGCTTCTTCGTTTCTTCGGCACTTGCAAGCGATAGCGGAACGATCGTCATTTTGGGCGACAGCATCACGGCGGGGTACAACCTGGATACTGAAGAAGCCTACCCCACCCTCATTCAGGCAAAGGTAGATGCGCAGGAACTGCCCTTTCGGGTTATCAACGCTGGACAGAGCGGGGACACCACCGCTGGTGGCTTGCGTCGGATCAACTGGGTTTTGCGTGAGCCCCCGGCAGTCGTAGTGATCGCACTGGGGGGTAATGACGGTTTGCGGGGCCTCCCCCCGGAACAGGTACAGAGTAATCTGGAAGCCATCGTTAAGCGCGTGCGTGATCAAAACGCCGCGGCGGAAATCGTCGTTGCGGGAATGCAGATGCCAGAGAATATGGGCCGTGCGTATACAGATGCTTTCGCGCGCGTTTTTGAAACCGTTGCGGAGGAAAACAAAACCCATCTTCTCCCTTTTTTACTGGAAAACGTGGGCGGAGTCGCCGAGATGAACCAAGCGGACCGCATTCACCCCAACGCTCAAGGCCAAATCCTCATTGCGGAAAATCTTTGGGAAGTGCTACACCCAATCTTGGCTGACCTCGCCGCCAAGCAACCGGACGACGCGTAAAGGGTGCATACCTTTCTGAGCTCTTCACATCAATTCTCGTATGCCATTTCTTCTTCTCGTATTTGCATGGGCTGCGTTCATCGCGGCCCTGTTTGCCCTTCTTGAAGTGTGGCGCCACTACGCCGATTTTAAGCGGGCATTCCTCGCCTATTTTCTGGTCGCCGCCAACCTCACTTTTGGGTGGTTTCTCGTCGTATTTTTACTGCGCTTGGGCCTTCCCGACACCGTTCCTTTTCAACTGTATATGGTCGCCCCGGCGCTTCCGCTCGTCGCGGGTTTCGTCCAAGCGATGTTTCGCTCGGCGGCAGAGAAGCCATTGAAGTAAGTATTGCTATCCGGCCCAGATCCTTACGGCTAGCGGTTGCGCTGGGACTTTTAGCGGGAAGGTTGCCTGCCCGTACCCTACCGTGGACCGGGTGCAAATGATACCAAACGATCAACCTAACCGCCACCGATTGTTGCGCGAAGTGGGCTTGCGCTTCTATGGCCCGTGCCTGCGGACGGCGGAATTTACTTTACCTGAAATTGCAAGCTGGCGGCTTCATCCAGAAGTAAGGTTAAGGTGAATGGATGATACCCCTCCCCCAGAAGGATACTTCCTTCCGTAGCGACCTCGCCATCAACAAGCGTTTCCCCATCAATCACGAGTGCTTCATGGATGCGCAGAATGCCAGCTCCTGAAGTCAGGAGACTGCAAATATACTCGCCCGTGGTTTCGGCGTGGATGTAGCCGGTAAATTCAACCACATCGCCAGCAACCGCACCGATGCCCCCGAGTTCCACAGATTCACGGCTTCCCGTTTGAAAGGCTTCCAGTGGTCCAGTCTGGGGGACCCACGGGAAATGACCCCGATAAAGCGACCAATCCACACGCGCGGCTTCAACGGCCATCGTAAGCGGGGGGACGGGTTCATCGTCGTAAGGACGGCTTGCTGTCGAATTCGGGCGGCGAATTTGTAGAACCCGGTCTTTCATCCGCTGTTGCAATCCGTCGCCGTAATTTTCGATAAGCCCAAGGTCGTTGGTTTCCTGAGGGTCATTATTCACATCAAAAATCATAAAATCATCATCGTGGCTTTGGATATCGCGGCGGAAGCCTTTGTATCCCTCCATGTAGATTGCCTGCATTTCGTTCCGTGGCTGATCTCTGTGGATTTCGGGAAAGCGCTCATACCGAGGGGTATTTTGCCAATTCTGATACTCCACGTAAACGGTGCTTTCCGACTGCGTACCCATACCAGTCAGGAGCGGTAATAAGGACACGCCATCGGAGGTGGCTGGTGTAGGCAATCCAGCCACATCCGCAAAGGTAGCCAACCAGTCGTGTTGTTGAGTCGGGGCTGTATCCATGCTCCCAGCTGGGATAGACTCCGGCCATCGGGCAAGTGTCGGCACGCGGATCCCGCCCTCAAGAACATCCCGCTTGATGCCCGTAAAAGGTCCATAGGAGTCGAAAGCTGTCGGATGGTAGGTTAAATCTGCCAAATAACTCTCTCTGTGGGGACCGTTATCGCTGGTGAAGACAACGAGCGTATTTTTATCCAGATTCAGATCCTTCAGCGTCTGAATGAGATCACCGACACTGTCGTCAATCCGACGCATCATGGTGGCAAACCGCTTCTCCTGCTCTTCCCAAGCTTTGTTGGCAAATTCAGGATGGAACCACTCGTCAAAATCGCCACCGACCGTATTGATCATGTTTCCGTGCGCTCCGATCCACTGAACTCCGCCAGAGACACCACCTCCCATTGGATACGCCATAGAGGGTACATGGAGGGCCGCATGCGGCGTAGTGTGGCTTAGATAAATAAAGAATGGCTCCTCCGGGGCGTTTTCCTGATGCGCCTGCAACCAGTGCTTCGTGAACGCAGTCACCAGGTCCGTGGTGTATGCACCCTTTAGTTCACTGGTCAGCTTTTTCTCATTGTGAAACCACGGAAAGGTCCCCCGGTGAAGCTCGTTATCCCCGCGAGGATAACGATTTGCCGGGTAGTGGCTGTGTCCATCGCGGTGAGTGACCGCCCCAAAAAACTCGTCAAAACCGCGGCGGGTTGGGTAGGCCTCCCAAACGTCGAGGTCGTGAACGCCGCGAGGTCCGCCCGGCAATCCGTATTTACCCACCATGAGCGTTCGGTAGCCGGCCGCTTTCAGAACGGTACCCATGCTGTTCACCGTGGACAATGCTTTATCGAACTGATTGTTGCGAACGTCCTCGTGGCCCTGATGGCGTCCCGTTAAGATGGACGCACGTGTTGGTGCACAAACGGGCGCGGGCACGTAGTGTTGACGCATTTGGATGCCCTCTAATCCAAAGGCGTCCAGGTTGGGCGTCATAAAACGACGGTCTTCCGTGCGTTGGTTTTGGAAAAAAATTCCAAGGTCCCCCCACCCCATGTCATCGACGAGAATAAAGATAATGTTTGGCTTTTCCGCACCACTGGATGCTTGTGCTGGGTGAGGCGAGAGGTAAAGGGCGACAGTGATCAGCAGTGCCGAAATGATGCCGGGTGAAGGGCTTGGCTTGTGGAGTAACATAATATGGTGCGTTTAGGGTATGTAGTTAAGGCAGTTGAAGTGTTGGAAATCAAATTAATGTACGTGCCAAGGGGAAGCATAATACCCACACGGCTCACAAGGCGGAAAATTAAGGTTTAGTAGACTCTGGCACCCGGAATATCATCCCTGGCCAACCTGAGGATGGGAATTTCTAGTGCACGCTTTGAACGCGATCTGCTTTTTAAATGCCAAGCTCAATCACACCGATGGAAGTCGCAGTCAGTGTGGGCTCCTGCCATCCGGAGCGGATAGCTCGTCTAAAAACCTAAGCCCTCCGCCGCTTTTTGATCCTGACGCGTGCTCCACCCAAAAGCCCCAGCCGCGCGCGCGCTCATAAAATTCAATGGCCCGATCATAGGTCGGTGCATCCTCCGGAAGTTTGATGAACTCCTGCGCTCCTTGGATGTACAGGACGGTGGTCCGCTTCGGTTGTGCCAAACGAACGCTCGTCGACATTTCGGCAGTAAAAATAACCAATGCCTTAGCCCTTGGCCAATCGGTGGAATTACTCCCTCCGCTTCGCCTAGCCTCAAGCGTTCCAGTGAGCCCACTGCTCAAAATCAACTCCCTATCCTCATTCGTCAGCCAGTCTGGTGCGCTTATGA
This sequence comes from Puniceicoccaceae bacterium, assembly GCA_003567255.1. Lineage (GTDB taxonomy): Bacteria > Verrucomicrobiota > Verrucomicrobiia > Opitutales > Coraliomargaritaceae > T3Sed10-183. The sequence goes on from PWZW01000071.1 coordinate 18,594, forward strand.
TTTCAAGGGCTCCCTCACCCGGGATATGACGGAAGAACGCCGTCTTCAAATGCTGATCTCCGGTAATCAGCGACCAAATAGGCGAGAAACCGATGAAGAGCCCTACGCCTAAACTCAAGTAAGCGCCGGATCCGACAACCGCTGGCCTCTGTAATCCGGATTTTTGAATCAGATAAACAGCTGGAATATATACAGATGCAGCCACACACCAGGTCTGTAGCATGGGCACACTCATAGCGCCAAACCAAGGCCCAAGAAATATCGCCACAGTGAAGGTTCCGACAAATCCGACAACGATTCCCAGCGCAAATCCTGTTGTGGAGGCGACTGTGGACGGCCAAGCGCGGGCGAGCCAAAAGAACATGGATGCACCACCCCACAGAAAAAATGCGAACGGTATACAGAAGACAGCATACGGTATCAAATCACTACTCCCAAACCATCCATTGCTGGCAACCGCAAGGACGCCCACAAAAACAACGAGCGCATATGCTACACAGCTCAAGGCAACTCCTCGAAACAAAACCGGCATGGTTGATTTGACGGTGTATACTATTTGAAGACACACAACCTCGAAAATGAACCCCTAAATTACGCCTAAATCTTTCCGTTCGTAAACGAAGTGTCGCGTTAAATTCATGACCTGACAATCGCCTGCGGGCGCGTTAGCTGATTTGATAAACAGGGATACCGTCCCACCCAACCGCTTCCCCACAGTGCGAGCTTAACATTTAAGCAAACGGTAATGGTACCGATCTGTCGAAGCACTCGGCTTTCTTCGTGCCAAGCTGGGCCTTTCCTTGGTCCCACTCCCGTAGGCCATCGTTCTTTGGTCTAAAAGACACCATTTATCCATTGATGAGGCTTTAGGTATCGACAAACCAGAACCAAACTTGCCAGCTTTACTGCATGGTTTGCTTTCGCCGGTCACGTATGATTACCGACTTGTTATCCTCCAAAGGATGGCACTTCCTGCCGTCGTCATCCTTCAAATCCTCAACCCGGCAAGGAGTTTTTTTGCAGGATGAGTGAGGCCAGTTTTCGTCCGGCTGCGCTGGGTGAGCAGCTTTACCAGGAACTCAAAAAGCGGGTGCTCACCTGTGTACTCAAGCCGGGACAGCATCTGGTAGAGAAGCATTTGTGCGAGGATTTAGGGGTTTCCCGCGCTTCGCTCCGTGAGGCGCTGCATCGCTTGGCTCAAGAAAAACTGGTAACCCAGCGCCCCAACGTCGGGTTCCACGTAACACCCATTACGGCCGACCGATTTCGTAATATCTGCGAAGTGCGGCGTGTCTTGGAGTCGCAGGCAGCGGGCTTGGCTGCCGAAAGGGCAGATGCCGCAGCCATTGCAAGGATGCGTGCCGCCGCAGAATTGCAGATAGATCCGAACGATCCCGATGCCTATGTCCAGTACGTCCGAGAAAATTTCGCTTTCCATCATGCCGTGGCCCAAGCTTCGGGGAATCCACTCCTCGAAGAATTGGTGGTAAGCGCCCTGGAAAAGGACCAGCAACCCATTTATTACGGTATTGATCTCGAAGTTTGTACCAATTCGGAAGATATTTCGGCCGAACATCTGGAAATAGTCACCGCCATCGAGGCAAAGGATGCAGAAAGGGCTTCGGCACTCATGACCTCCCATATTGGGAAAAAAGAGCGGCGGATCGCCCAAGCCGCGATTCCACATTGAGCATGCGCGGCCAACCCGCGTTAGAGATTGCCAAGCAGAAAACCATTCGCTTGCTTGCTTAGTAGGGTGAACCTTCCACCCGGTTTAATTTTTTATTTATTTTTGGATATGTCACCACACCCCAGATCAGCCCTGGCCGCCCGCGCACGCCGACGTGTAATTTTCCGCCGCACGCTCGCCGTCTTTGGTTCTGTTTTTGCCGCGGGGGGAATCCTTTACCTTTTCTATTTCCTATCCACCTTAGGCCCACAAAGCGTGGACCGTAGCACGATCTCGAGTACAACAGAAATCTCAGAGGGAGCGCGGGCGCTGCTCAGTTCCAGCGAAGATGCGGAGCGACGCTTTAACGAGATGTTGACCCTGCGAGAGCCGGGTGAAGCGCATGTCGAACTCTTGCGGGAAGCGATCCGTTATCAGGAAGCCTACATTGCTGCACTCCCCTCCAATATTCCTGAGGCGCGGGCTCGACTCAATCGCCTCGATTTGGATATGCAAAACCTCGCGGCAGAATTACTTTTTGAGGAAAGTTTGGCGCAGGAAAATATCGCTGAGCGCTTTGAGGTCCAGCGCCAGTTTGCCGCAGCAGAACCTCACTTTGAGCGGGCAGCCGCCCTGCAGCGAAAAATAAATAATGACTACCCCCGAAGTTCAAATGTAAGTCGTGGGCGAGAAACCCGCCTGAGTCGGGCCGCCCGCTTCTCGACGGTGCGGCCAATTCATGAGCGTAGTGTTGCCGCAGAGCGCAGTGGAGAGGATGCCCTGGAGGATGGGGCGCTCGACGAGGCCGAAGACGCCTTCCGCGAGGCGCTCAGGCTTCAGGAGGATATCAATCGCCGGTTCTCCGGCTCCTCCCTGGCAAGCCCCGCAAGGCTGGAAAGCCTGAGATCAAAGCTTATCGATATCGAGGCGGGTCGCGAGCATGTCCGCATCCTCAGCCTTATCGAACGCGCAGAGGCGCGGGCAGACGTGGGTTCGGCACTGGAGGCCGCAGCGCTTTTCCAGGAGGCAGAGGAGTTGCAAAGGGCGTTGAATCGAAACTTCCCGCTCAGTCGATATGCTTCCAGTGAGGAGGCCGATCGCTTGGTGCGGGCGAAACAAACTGCCCAAAGTGAAGAAATTGCGACGGCCGTAAGCCGGCAAACAGCCCAGCTTGATGCAGCCTTGATGGCGCGGGATGTTTCCCGCGCCAACGACTTGGTCGAGCGCCTGCGGACAGACTTAACCACACTGGCAGACACCTACCCCCGCAGTGCCCATCGCAATGATTCACTCCAACTCAAGGTCCGGTACCTCAACCTCATCGCCGACTCAATCGCTCCAGCGCAGGAGCTGGTATTTTCCCAACTTGTCGAAATTCCTGATCAGACGGGAACCTTCATGCTGCGCAGCGAGGTGACGCAGGAGCTATATGAAAAAGTAATGGCCGCAAATCCCAGTCGCCATGTCGGTGCCCAGCTTCCAGTCGACTCAGTGAGTTGGGCGGAGGCAGTCGAATTTTGCCAGCGCTTGAGCTGGATCCTGGCACGTCCTGCCCGCCTTCCGAAAGAGCTGGAATATCGAAAAGCCCTCGGCCCGCTACGGTTTTTGGTCCTTGAAGAACACGCCTGGGGTGCGGGAAACAGCGAAATGGCCACGCATGCCGTTACTCAGCTGAGCCCACACACTGCAGGATTTTATGATTTATTGGGTAATGTGAGTGAATGGTTGGCGAATGACTCGGCAGAGCGTCCGCTGCAAGTACAGCACATCGGAGGACACGCTCAGGATTCCTTTACCGATTTGTTTACCGTGCCCCTGCGCAACTCACCCCCAAACGAACGTAACCGTCTCATAGGCTTTCGTTTTGTGGTAGACATGGAGCCGCGTCCGTAATGGTAGAGCAGGATAATCAACCGGAAAAAAGTAAGCAACTGGACGATGCCGAGGCGCTTCCAAAGCAAGATTGGCGGGACGTGCCCGAGGCAGTCCTTGCCCGACGGTGGATCATTATCGCAACGGTGGTGGGCATGACCCTTCCCTTTGTCCTTATTTTCATCGTACACACCCTCACCAAGTCTTGAACTTCGCTTCTCCTTCCTTCGCAACTTTTTCGATCACCTTTACCCCCGTCATTCACCTCCCCAAAAAAAAGCAAAATTCAGCATAGTTACATGATTACCGATACCGAGTCCCTAAGAGAGATCACCGAAGCTGCCCAAGCCGCAGGATGTTGTGCCGTCGACACCGAGTTTGTTTGGGAGCGCACTTATTATGCGATTCTTGGCGTGGTACAAATCGGCCTACCCGATGGGAGATGCGAGCTGGTGGACGCTCCTGCGATTGAGGACTGGACGCCTTTTGCCAAGCTAATCGCAGATCCGGACACTGTGAAGATTTTGCACGACGCTCAGCAGGATTTGAAAATTCTCAAGCGAGCCTGTGGTGCACTCCCCCGGAATATTTTCGATTCTCAGCGAGCGGCTGGTTTCGTTGGCTTGAGCGCAACGATTTCTTTAAGCGACCTTTTGCGAAAAATCGTCAAGGTGCGTCTCGATAAAGCCGAAACGCGGTCCGACTGGCTGCAGCGTCCCCTGACCGATGAGCAGGAACGCTACGCCGAAGACGATGTCCGCTACCTTCCAGAGGTTCGGGAAAAAATACTGCGCACGGCAGAGCAAAAAGGTAGAGCCGCTTGGATCGAAGAGGAGATGAAGCTCTACGAAAATGCTGAGCTCTACGCCGAGGGCGATCCCGACGCGGAAATGCCGAGGGTACGGGGCACTGGTTCGGCTAACGCGGAGCAGCGCGACATTATTCGAGCCCTCGCCGGGTGGCGGGAGCTCGAGGCACGACGGCGAAACCTCCCCCGTCCATTCGTTCTTTCAGACGACGCCATCGTTTCCCTTTCCAAGCGTCCTCCTCGCAGCATGGAAGCGATTGAGCCAGTCAAAGGACTTTCACCGAAAGCCCTGAACCACACCCGCAAACCGATTTGGAAGGCGCTCCAACGCGCATTTAATAATGAGCTCCCACCGCTGCCTACCGGAAAGCGCCGGGGCCGTCAGCCAGATGAGAGCTTTGAGGCTCGGGTCGACCTTGCCCTCGCTTTCGTGAAAGGGCGTTGCCTGGCCAACGAGCTCGATCCCGCTTTGATTGGAAATCGGGCCGAGATCACCGCCTTCGTCCAAGAGGCAGATGCTGCCCTGGAGGAGGATCACAATATCCTACGCGGCTGGCGCTTCCCTCTAATTGGTGCTCCCTTACTGACCATTTTGGACAGTCGCGCCAGCATCATGATCGACCCCTCAAACGGGTGCCCAGCGCTTTCCGAGGGCCACGAACTCTCTTCGGCGGTGGCTCCCGCGAAACATTAGCCTGCCTTATGTCGCTCCATACGACCCACGCCAACCACCCGCTGCCCAAGATCATCGGCTGGCGCGAAGTGGTCGATTTTCCGGATTGGGGCGCGCATGGTCTCTTGGCCAAATCAGATACCGGTGCCAAGGGCAGCGCCATCGACGTTGAGAGTCATGAACTCATGGACGATGGGCATGTTCGTTTCTGGATAGCGAGTTCGCGGACCGACCGAACGAAGCTTTTGGAGGTGGTGGCACCCGTGGTTGGGCGAGTCAAAGTGCGCTCAAGTAATGGGCGCACCCAAACGCGCATTAAGGTACGGACGAGGCTACAGATTGGGCGGGTTTTCAAAACCGTTGAGCTCAGCTTGGTCAACCGCCAGCGCATGCTTTGTCGCGTGCTGCTTGGGCGGGAGGCGCTGGCGGGGACCTTCCTTGTCGATAGTAGTGAAAAGTTTGTCCACGGGCCCAAGCGCCGGGCCGCATTTCGTGCCAAACTCCCGGCTAAAGGCAAACGCCGAAACGACGTTTAGCCAAACCAACCTTCCGGTGCCGCCGCCGCGCGCTTGTCTCGCTTCCGAATCTATGCATCCATTGCACCATGACTAATAAGGTATCGGACGCACGTGACTTTGATTTTGTGGTGGTCGGTGGAGGCAGCGCAGGCTACGCGGCTGCCCGCACCGCGCACGAACATGGCGCAAAGGTCGCCATCGTCGACGGCGCCGAGGAACTCGGTGGACTCTGCATTCTGCGCGGCTGTATGCCCTCGAAGACTTTGATTTACACAGCAGAGCTGCTACATCACGCAAAGCATGCCGCTACCTTTGGGCTCTCCGTCGAAGACCCACGGGCCGATATGCGCAAGGTCCGGGACCGGAAGCGTACCATTATTGAGGAATTTGCCAGCTACCGTCGAGAACAGTTGGAGGCGGATCGCTTTACCCTCTTTCGCAGCCGCGCTAAGTTTGTGGATGCGCACACCCTGGAACTGGATACGGGAGAACGGGTGAAGGGGCGTTTTTTTATGATTGCGACGGGCTCCTCTGTATCAACACCACCGGTTCCCGGACTGGACGAGGTTCCCTTCTGGACGAGTGATGATATTCTGGACCTTGATACGCTCCCAGAGTCGATCATTGTGCTTGGTGGCGGCGTGGTGGCTTGTGAGCTCGCCCAGTACTTGCGTCGGATGGGAAGTGCAGTGACCCAGATCCAGCGTAGTCCCAATATTTTGAAGGAAACCTCCCCCGAGGCAGGCAAAGCGGTGGCTAAAGTTTTTCGCGCAGAGGGGATTGAGCTTTTTACCGACACCGAACTGGAGGAGGTGGCGCACGGTGCAGAGGAATTCACCGTGCGTTTTCAACATCAGGGGAAAACGGTCGAACGGAAAGCTCAGCGGTTGCTGAACGCGCTGGGAAGAAAACCAGCTACGGAGGGTCTCGGGTTGGAGACTGTCGGCGTAGCGCTCAGAAAAAGCGGCCACATCGCCTGCAACAATAATCAACAGACTTCGGTACCTCACATCTACGCTGCGGGCGATTGCTCAGGTCCCAACGAGATTGTCCACGTCGCCATCCTGCAGGGAGAAACCGGCGCCGCTCATGCCTTCGGGAAGGCTCCGCTTACGCCGTACAAGCCCGAGCATTTGGTGAGTGTTGTCTTCACGGATCCACAAGTTGCCTCTGCTGGCCTGAGTAAAAAGGAGCTTGAGGCAAAGGGGGTAGATTTTATCGCAGCAGACTACCCCTTCGATGACCACGGCAAGTCCATTCTGATGGAGGCCAGGTCCGGCTATGTGGCCGTTTTCGCGGAACGCTCAACCAAGCGGATCCTCGGGGCAGAATGCGTCGGCAAGGATGCGGGTGAGCTCATCCATAGCTTGGCGGTCGGTATCACCCTCGGCGCGACGGCCAGAGAGCTCCTGCAAGTGCAGTGGTATCATCCTACCCTCTCGGAAATTTGGAGCTATCCCCTCGAGGATGTGCTTGAGGCCGACTGACTTCCCCGTCTTACTTGCAGTCCTTTTCAGTGTAGGGCATCCATACACCATACTTTCTCCTTCTCCCACAAATTTTTATGCCAGCAAAAAAGAAATCCAAAGGTTCCAAAACCTCCCATGCTTACGAGGTCGCACCCTTTCTTGCCGACTTACTGGAGTCCCGCTCTCCAACCGGAGCAGAGTTTGAAGCACAGGTCGTTGTCGATAAGCACGTCGAGGCAAAAGTTGATGCGTATCGCAAGGATTCCATGGGCAACCGGTTTGCGACCGTCAACCCTGAGGGCAGCCCAAAGGTGCTCTTCGCCGGACATATCGACGAGCTGGGATTGATCGTGAATTACATCGACGATCGCGGCTTCGTCTATTTCGAAACGCTCGGCGGGCATGATCGTAGTATGATTTCCGGCCGCCGGGTCAATATCCTCACCGAAAACGGGATTGTGAAAGGGGTCACCGGCAAGCGAGCCATTCATTTGATGAGCCCGGAAGATCGAAAGAAGGTGCCCGAAATACACGAAATTTGGATTGATTTGGGCGTCTCCAGCAAGGAGGAAGCGGAAAAGCTTGTGCGGATCGGCGATCCAGCGGTCTATGACCAATCCTTCGAATTGATCAACGGCAGCGTCGGAGTGGCCCGTGCGTTTGATGATCGCGCGGGTGCATACGCCGTGCTCGAGGCCGTGATGCGCCTTAAATCAAAGCGTAAGCTCGCGGCAAGGGTGACGGCAGCCGCCACGACTCAGGAAGAAATTGGGACTCGCGGCGCAATCACCGCCGCTTACTCGGAAAAACCCCACATCGCGGTCGCCGTGGACGTGGGCCATGCGACCGACTCGCCGGACTGCGACCCGCGCAAGTACGGAAAATTCGCGCTTGGAGGTGGCCCCATCATTTGCCGCGGACCCAACATAAATCCGTTCGTCTTTGACCGCCTCGTCGCTTGTGCGAAAAAGGCAAAAATCCCTTACCAAATTGAGACCGCCTCAAGACCAACGGGGACCGATGCACGCGCTATTCAGGTTTCCCGGCAAGGGGTAGCTACCGGTTTGCTATCCATCCCTCTGCGCTACATGCACACACCCAGCGAAATGGTGGACCTCGAAGATGTGGAAAGGACGGTCCAATTGCTCGTTAGCTTCACCGAATCTTTGAAAAAAGGTGAAGAGGGTATCTGGTAAAGCCTCAGGCTATCTGGGAACTCAGGCAAATCGACAGACACCCATTGGAGATATAGCAAAAACCTTTTGATGAGAATACCAACCTTACTGCCCTGCATCCTCCTCTGCTTCAGCCTATTTAGTTTCGCCCGGGCGGAAACCGTAGAGGTCCAGATCATAGAAAACGTCGAGGGCTCTGAAATGGTTCGTTACCTGCCTGTTGACGCCCCGGAAGGTACGGAGCCGCTCCTCGCGGCAGTGGGACGTGGCGATTACCTCCTGGATTATGGGGGGCGGACCGTTCGTGCGAAAAAGTCAGTCAGTATGGGTGAAACCCGACTCGAGGCTATTTGGCCACAAGATGGTTTCCAGGTGCGAGCAATGGAGGGGACTAACCGGAGTTTGCAGCGCACTGTCTTTCAGCTTGGCCGTGGCGAACACCTTAGCCGGGGAGACTACTTACCAGATTTTGCCCTCTTCGACCAAAATGCAGAAATCCTCCGATCGCGTGATTTGCTCGGTGCTCCCGTAGTGATGACCTTCATTTTCACACGCTGCACTGTTGAGAACATGTGCCCAATGACAACCCGACGTATGCTCAGTTTAGCCGACGAAATCGAATCGCGCGAACTCGGCCCCGTTCATCACCTACTCGTGTCCTTCGATCCGGAGTATGACACCCCGGGAAATTTACATCTCCATGCCCTAAACAATGAAATTTCGAGTGAAAAAATACGCTTTTTGACTGCGAATCAATCCGTGATCGATGACCTTACCCGCGCTTTTGGCATCGTCGTCATGGAAGAGGATGGAACTTTGAACCACAACATCTCAACCATACTCACGGATAATCGGAGGAGGATTGTGCTCCGTCAGGACGGCGGCAGATGGTCCAAGGCAAACATCATCCGGGAACTTGAAAGGATACAAACACGATGACCCCTCTCGGACCCTTGGCGCAAGCCGGCGTGATTACGCTCCTTTGCTTTGGCCTTTATTTCGGCATTCGAGCCATTCCGGCATCAGAGTGCGCATTCCTCCATTACAGCGCAGTCGAAGTTATGGCTGACGGCACCGAACGCTGTGAGGGTGGCCCCACCCCTTTTATTGACGTGAGGCGGACACCTTTCCCGGTCCGCATGGAGTTGATTAGCCTCGCGGAGCTTGAAGATGGAGACATGGAGGTCCGTCTCGAACTGCGCGGACCGGATGGTCGCCCCCTCCTGCCCCACCAAATAGCCATCACTCACACTGAGCGCATCCATCTTATGCTCGTTGAGGAGGGTCTTGCTCACTACCACCATATCCATCCACAGCCGGAGGGCGACAGCGGGGTGTATCGAGCCACCTTCACTCCCAAGGCGACCCAGTATCGTTACTTTGCCGAATTTGTGCCGGTCCGGACCCGGACACTTGCCATCGCCGACGGCAAACTGGATCTGAAGAAAGCGATGAGTCAGCCGGATTCCACCCTGGCGACCAAGGTCCGCACCGAAAATCTGCAAATCAGCGTTCAAGGCACGGAGGCTCCGGTGCGAAGAAATCGCGATACCACCCTGACGATTAATTTGAAAGATGCCGCTGGGGATCCACCCGACTTGGAGGTCATCATGGGCGCTTACGCGCACGTAGTAGCGTTTGAGGAAAGTCTTTCGGGGTACGCTCACATGCATCCGCTGAATCCAGATCCGCGCATGGACGACGGGCTCGAAATGGATTTCCTCTTCCACCCCACGCGCTCAGGTCGACACCGCGTCTGGGTTCAAATCAAGCTCGATGGTGTCGAGCACTATATACCCTTTGAGGCCGAGGTTCTGTGAGGCGGAGGATTGCTCTATTCCTCATCTGTGGGGCGCCCATTGCCGCACTGATTATAGGTTACCTTGTCCGGTCCGAGGAACGGGCCCTGTTTCAATTTGTGGAGACTTATCAATCGCTCCACGCTGCGCGGAATGTTGAAGCTATGGTCAATCTCTTTTACTGGGAGGGCGTGGATTCCAATCACCGACGTCAACTTGCCCGGGCACTGACCGAGGAAACCCGCTTCCCGATTAAAAGTATCGAAGTTCGTCCCGCCACGCCGGAAGATATGCGAAACCATTTTCTATATGCCGGGTTATATCCCAACCTCGAACCCAGGTACTTTCTTGCGATTGAGTTGGATACGGAGGATATGCTCGGCCACTCCATGCTTGTTGGTCAAACACCCAGCGGTGAACTACGCGCTGCGGGTGCCCTCTCCCATCCATCCAACACGGAGAACAATCCGTAAACACCCTCTAGCCACAGGTTAACCCAAGTTTAAGCATGCTCAGGATGGGGTATAAATCATACGCTCCATCAAGCCGTCTTTTCCGGTTCGCTCAAAACCCATTTGCTCAAGGTAAAGTTGATGGTCAACGGTCTCCGCTTTGGCCTGGATTTTTTGGATCCGTTCAGCTGCCTTCGTCTCAGGGAAACGCTGGTAGAAATAGCTCCCCGTTTTAAAGTCCTGAAACTCCGGCAAGGCATAGTCAAGGTGGACACCCAGAATCCCCTTGGAATCGTCGCGATCACCGAGAATACAACCTGCCAGCCGACCATCGCGTAGAATAATCCGAGCAAAGGTGTAAGCGCGCTTCGCGTCAAAAGAAGGCTGAAACTTTGCAATGTCCGCAGCGAAGTTGCCGAGCAAACGCTTAACGAAGGGCGTGTTTGCTTCCATGGGAACGACCTCGAAGCATTCGCGTCGCCGGGTGAGGTGCCAAAGATGATAAAGGTTTATCCCTACAATGAAGGCATTCATTCCTGCAACCGGCCAGGAACCGATCAAAAATCCGTAAACTGCGAAGGTAAGCGCACCACACAAATTAACAATCCTCAAGCGGACAATCCGCACCATCATGAGAGATGCTGCAACCAGTACGGAAGCCAAATAACCAATGAGTTCAACGCCTGTCATCCCTTAAACCACACAGAGAACCCAGGAGTTGCCAAGGCTTATCGCCC
>PWZW01000212.1 GCA_003567255.1 Puniceicoccaceae bacterium
AGGTTTTCTACCGTAAGCTCCGTTTGCGCCCCAAAAATAACGGAACGATTTCCCAGGGTGTGTGGGCAAATAGGCGTCATCATAAACACCTCGGCGTCCGGCGCGGCAATCGGCCCACCGGCCGATAAGTTATAAGCGGTCGAGCCCGTCGGCGTGGCAAAGATCAACCCGTCACTGTGGTATTCGCTGACCCTTTGGCCCTCCGCCTTCACCTGCAAGCGAACGAGGCCATAGCCGCGCGCTTCCTTCAATACAATATCATTCAGCGCGTAGGCCGACTCACCGTCCGCAGTAGTGGCCTTAAATACAGCGCGGGGAGTTACTTTGTAATTTCCTTTCAGCAGTGAGGCAAATTCGGTGCCCGCGGAGGCCGCCGACATCGTTGCCAAAAAGCCCAACTTTCCAAGATTGATACCGAGGACCGCAGTGCCGCTTTGCAGCGCCGCGGGTACAACGCTCAGTAAAGTACCGTCACCCCCAATAACACAGCACAGGTCCACCCCGTCGAGGGTGTCCTGAGGTACTGGATACGTTCGCTCGATCTTCGTCTTTACTCCTTCCTTGTGGGCAATTTTCTCAAGCTCAACGGCGATCGCATCCGCCTCAGCTTTGAGTTGGTTGGGAACGAAGACGATGGATTCGATGGCTTGCACGACGGCGGAAGAGGTGGATTCGGGAAGCGCAGCCTTAGTGGCCTACCTTGGCGATATTTTTGCCCTTGGGTTGGCCTATTTCTTTGAGCAAAACGTCAAACCAGGGCACCGAGATATCAAAAGGCTTCCCCCCGGCAATGCGCTCAAACTCAATAGCCCTTAGCTTACCTCCCTGGTCCTCGTCATGACCAACCACACCTCCCTGATGATGTAAGGCGGCATCCACTGCGAGATCAGTGCAGCTTTTGATCAGGCGAAGGTCCTCAACGTTCGCGGGCGCTGCTCTGGAAAAGTAGCCGCTTTTTTGTACCAGTACTTTTTCAGCACCGAGCTTGGCGGCAAACTGCTCACCAAACCACTTTCCCGGGTTGACGGCGTCCAGTTTGACGTGACCAAAGGCGTCGCGCGGGACCGCTTCTCCAGCGGCCTCCATCTCGGCGACGATCGTTTCAACACCAGCACCTTCACTGATAAACAGGTTCACACAGTCGCATTTATCCATTATCTCGGTCAGTCGTTTCGCTTCGGCTTTCACATCCATCTCCATCTCCGGAATAAAGATGCCGTGAACAGATTTTTGAGCCTTGTGGAGGTCGAGTGCGGGTGCAAAACGAATAGCCTCCAACCGCTCCTGATAGGCCCGCGCGGTGGCCGCGGTTAGCCAGCCACAATTTCGCCCCATGACTTCGTGGATGATAAGCATCCGGGGGTTGGCGCCGTGTTCAGCCACAACATTTTCGAAAAACTTAGCGCCTTGCTCAGCGGCGGTCCAGGCTCCAAGGCTCTGGCGGATGGGGATCACATCGTTGTCGATGGTTTTAGGCAAACCGACCACCGTTAAATCATAGTTGTTTTCCTTGAGGAAGGCAGCGAGGTCCGCAGCGGTTGTGTTGGTGTCATCCCCCCCGATGGTGTGTAGCACGTCGACTTGATCAGCCTTCAGCTGGTCGGCGGCCACCGCCAATGGGTTTTGCCCCTCTTTGATGAGGCCCCGTTTAATACAATCTTTCACGTTGGTCAGTTTCACGCGGCTATTCCCAATCGGGCTTCCTCCGTGGTAATGGAGGGTCCCGGCTTGCGCGCGCCCTTCCATATCGACCGTAAAACTGTCGCCCAAAAGTAATCCCTTGTACCCGCTGCGGTAGCACAGGATCTCAACATCTGGAGCGATTTCGCTATAGCGCTCAATCAAACCACCAACGGCAGAGGATAGGCAGGGGGCCAATCCACCGGCGGTGAGGAGGGCAACTTTTTTCACAGGTTTCGCGTGTGTTGTGCTCATGCTCCGCAGGTTGCGGTTTTCAGGGCGTCCGGCAACTATTTTCGCGTCGGCAAAAAACTTCACTTCAGTCATTTGAAAAACCGAAGGCGGTGAGTGTCGCCTTCGTTAAGCGGTCGGTTTTGAGGTAGGTGGCAGGTGGGTATGCGCATTGTGCGCTTGTGATTTAGTCGTTTTGAGGTCTTCTTTCGGGCATGTGGAAATTCCTCTTAGGTCTCTTTAAAAAGGCGTTGGTGCTTGTGGTTGGCTATGTCCTTTTGCTGGTTCTGGGCGTTGCTCTGACCATTTACAGCCTGCGTTCCCTGGAACGGGAACCCCGTCCGATTGCCCCCGAGTCTGTATTGGTCATTGATCTGGCCATCAATATTCCCGACACCCCTCGGGTAGCTCCGCTGAGTGATCAAGTGTTTGATGCGCTCAACGAAAGGCGGACCAGTTCGGTGCATTTACTGGAATTGGTCGATGCCATTCATACGGCCAGGGAAGATGAGCGCATCTCCGGAATTTTTCTGCATGGCAACTTCCTTCCCATGGATTACGGTACCGGCTTTGCCGCGCTCAGCGAGTTTCGTCAGGCACTGGACGCGTTTCGCCAAGCGGGAAAACCAGTTTTTGCCTATTTGCGCAGTCCCGGCTTACGCGAGATTTACCTGTGTAGTGTCGCCGATAAACTGGCACTTCATCCGTACAGCGAAATGGACCTCAGTGGACTCGCCGTAACCACACCTTTTTTTGCCAGTGCGCTCAATCGTGCCGGGGTAGGGATCCAAACTTTGCGCGCCGGTCGCTTTAAATCAGCCCTGGAGCCATTTACCGAGACGGGGTTAAGTGAAGACTCCAGAGCCCAAATCGTGGAGCTGACCACCGGGCTTTGGGATCAGATGCTCGGTACAATTGTGGCGAGCCGGGGTCTGGACCCCGAAACGGTGATGCGCGGTGGCCTCGGTGGCAGTGCCATTTATACGCCAGAAACCGCACTTTCCGAGGGTCTGGTCGACGAGGTCTATCACTTTGATGAAATGGTGAATCACTTGATTATGTCCGTTGCAGAGGCACCTTCCCTGGATGCGGATCCGAGCAGTGAGGCGTCTGCGCTTCTTCAGGTAGGTCTCCCGCGCTACCTCAGGGCGATGGAAAGCGAGCAGCGCGGCTTTCGCCATCAACCGCTACCAAGTGGCGATGCGCCCACCATCGCGGTGGTATACGCAGAGGGGGATATTGTCGACGGCTCCGGGGGGATAGGTAATATTGGCGGCGATCACCTGGCGCGCAACCTGCGCTCGCTGCGCGGTCGGGACGACCTCGCAGCGGTGGTCTTGCGAGTCAATACACCAGGTGGCAGCGCGCAGGCCTCCGAGGTCATTCATCGGGAGGTGCAGCTTTTGGCCAAGCGCGTTCCTGTGGTTGTCAGTTTTGGCAGCATTGCCGCCTCGGGTGGTTACTGGATCGCGACTCCGGCAAATCAAATTTTCGTCGATCCGTTGACCATCACCGGTTCGATCGGGGTGTTTGGTTTGGTTTTCCACGTTGATGAGGCCGCCGCCAAACTGGGCGTGCAGTTTGAGACTGTGACCACCCATCCCTTTGCCGATATCAGCAGTGTTACGCGGCCAAAAACCGAAAAGGAAATGCAAATTTTACAACATTTTGTGGACCGAATCTACGCCGATTTCCTTGCCCGTGTGGCCTCGGGGCGTTCCCTTGATCCAGGTGAGGTGGAAGCCCTCGCCGAAGGGCGGGTTTACACCGGGGCAGCGGCACTTGAGTTCGGTTTGGCTGACCGGGTGGGCGGGCTTTCCTCAGCAATTGAGGCGGCGGCGGAGCTTAGTGATTTGGCCCCCGGGACCTACCACTTGCAGGAGATTCCGGGTAAGCTGGATCCCGTTCAATCACTTTTGGCAACCCTTTTTACTGGAGACGACGACGGTGAGTTGCTCTCCGCAAAGCCGCAGGTGCGGTTGATGAACGACCCCTGGCTGCGCCGGATACAAAATCTGGTGGAAGCGGTGCGTTCGGGCCAGCAGATTCAGGCACGCCTGCCCATTGATCTTTGGTTTTAGCGCACGTTGAGGGCTTCGTCTACTCAGGCGTAATCCACAATGTCAAAACTCGTCGCCAGATCCTCCTGCACTTGACTGTGCAGTCCGGGATGCGCGTTTTGCTCTGATTTTCGCAGCGAGCGCATCTTTGCCTGTGGAAGCGCAACATGACAAATAGGCTCGCCCGGCTTCACTGCGGGCATGGTCGTCATCCCGAGAACGATCCCCTCAAAAGGTGCATGCACCACATCGGTTTTATCCCCGAGAATACCGTAAGAGGTCGCCAACGGCTGATCTTTTTCCAAAAAATCACCCGCCGACACATGAAATTTGAGCATGCCGCCCATCCGCGCGCGCACCCAGGTCGTCCGGCGCACCAATGTTTGGTAGGGGGGACGGGTGGGCTCCCCCTGGACCATGCCCAAATGGATCAAAACGTTCGTTACCCCGGCGACACCGATTGCCAGCACTCCCGGCTCCACCTTCCAGGGTTCGCCTGCTTCGAGGATGATCGTTGGGCAACCAGCGCGGCAGGCTTCCCTCCGCAGGGAACCGACCGGACCCTTGCCGTCGACAATCAGCGAGCACCCGAAGGCGCGCGCCATTCCACGAACCGCCGGATTTGACATGTCGGCTCGGATGTTTGGGTAATTGGTGCGTTGGAAAGCAGCCGAGTGCAGGTCGATTCCGTAATCGCTTTTGGCGACAATTTCACGCATCAGGTTATGCGCATAGCGCGCCGCTAAACTGCCCCCCGCCGAACCGGGGAAGGAGCGGTTTAAATCCCGGCGATCAGGAAGGTAGCGCTCGTGGCTCTCAAACCCGAAAATGTTGGTCACCGGGGTGAGGATTAAGGTACCGCGGTCCAACTTGAAGGGTGGGTTGAAGAGCAGGCTGTGCACAATCCCGGTGCCGTTGAGCTCATCTCCGTGGATCGCGGCGGTGATGAAGACCACGGGACCGGGTTTCGGCGCCCGGATCACCCGAAGGGGCAACAGAAGGTCATCTCCCGTGTACGTCTCCGAAATTTTTAGCCGCAGATTCGCATGCGAACCTCGCCGGATCTGCTTTCCGGCAAGTCGAAACCGCTTGTCTTTGGCAAACTCACTCATGGACTTTTTTGCCTTTCACTCGCGGCTTCATGCTCGGAAGGAAATCCTGCAGGGCCACTTTGGGTCCGTAGCAAAGGAGTTTGTCCCCGTGGTGCAGTTCGTCATCGCCGGTCGGCGCGGGGAAGTGCTGACCGTTGCGGTTGATACTCATCACCATGATGCCGCGGCTTTTCAGGCCGGATTGGGTGAGACGCACGCCGTCCAACGGAGAGTTTGAGGTCACCGTAAATTCAGACACGACGTAACCTCTGGCGAAAGAAAGGCGCTGCCGAATATCAAGATCGGCGAAGCGCACATGTTCTGCCAGATAGTCAATGATCTCGCCGGCGATGTCTTTTTGGGACGAGGCCTCGATGCCCTCCAACCCGGGAGAGGAGTTCACCTCCATGATGACTGGACCATCCGCGCCCTCCAGCATATCCACACCGGCGACGCGCAAGCCCATAATTTGAGCTGCCCGCACTGCCGTCCGCTCGTAGGCTTCGTCCAAAATAACGGGTTCCGTCACGCCACCGCGATGGACGTTGCTGCGGAACTCTTGCCCCTGCGCCCTTCGGCGCATGGCCGCCACCACGCGGTCTCCGATGACAAAGGCCCGGATGTCCCGTCCCCGGCTTTCCGAGACAAATTTTTGGATCAGGACGTTTTGCCGGGTGCTTTGCAGCGTTTCAATGATGGCCTCGGCAATCTTCACGGAATCTGCCAAAATCACCCCGACACCTTGGGTGCCTTCGAGCAGCTTAATGATCACCGGCGCACCGCCGACCCGCTCAATGGCCGGAAGCACGTCGCGCTTTCTGGCAACAAAGGCAGAGGGCGCAATTCCAATATCGTGCCGGGACAAGGTTTGCATCGACCTGAGTTTGTCCCGGGAGGCAGTGATGGCGGCCGCTGAATTCAGGCTGAACACCCCCATTTGCTCAAACTGTCGAACTACCGATGCGCCGTAAAAGGAAATGGAGGTTCCGATCCGTGGGATAACTGCGTCAAATTCGGGAATATCGTCCCCACGGTACGTCAACTGCGGTGATTTGGATTCGACAAACATACCAAATTTGAGCGTATCCAGAACCACCGCGTCGTGCCCACGGTGTTCGGCTGCTTCAACCAGACGGCGCGTGCTGTAGCAGCCGGGACTTCGCGAAAGGAGCGCTATGTGGAGTGGTGACTTGGTCATTGGCATGAAGAGAGGAAAAAGCTGTCTTGGTTTCGCACCAGAAGCGGCTAGAATACAATCAAATAAAGCGCAGAGGCGCAACTAAAGCGACGCAGCAAACGAGCGCCAACCGGGGAACGTACCCGGCAACGGCGGGAAAGGGCGCAGATCCTCGTCGGCTTTCCGACCATGGGACCGATGGCTACCCTAAATCCAACCTGCCGCCTCTGCTCGTTTGAGTTCCGTGAGTTCGTCGACATCAAAGCGCATGGGTAGGAGGGAGACGTTCAGTCTGGCGTCGGCCGCCGCCCGCAAGCTGACCTCCAAAGTATTTGGCGCACTCCAGGGAATCTCTTCAAAAACCGCCAGTTCGGGCCGCTTCATCCCGAGTAAATAGTAGCCTCCGTCTTCGGCAGGTCCAAAAACCAGATCGACAGCCTCTTCTTCAAGCCGTGCCGCCATTTCCCGCAAGCCGGATGCATCCAAACCGGGGCAATCTCCCCCCAGGCAGCAAATAGCGCGGGCACCTCTGGCGAAGGCACCGGACACTCCCGCGCACAAGCGCTGGCCAAGATCTCCGGAGACTTGGGGATAGAGCTCTGGACCTTCCCCCAACCAGTCCCGAAAGGTCGCGCCTGCATCTGCTGGCGCGTGGTGTATCTCGACGGGCCAATCAGCAGGAATTTCACTTAATTGACGCTCGACCAAGCGGCGATAGACCGCGGTCGCCTCCGGCGCTCCTATGCTGGCCGCGAGCCGGGTTTTCACCCTCCCGACCTCCGGCGCTTTGAGAAAAAGCAGGAGGGTCGGTGGTCCTTTGCCATCTTCCGGCATTTTACTCAAAGCGGTACACGAAATTTTCAAACCGCAGGTCCAGTGGCGTACCCCCGAGTCCTGTGATCAGCTGAGTGAAAGCAGCTTTGGCCCGGGCCATGTTTGCTTGCAGGGTTTCGATCGAGGTTGGCTTGGGGCGGACCCCATTGGCAAAGTCCACCCCGAAGCAGGCCAAGGCGTAGGGCAACTCCAACTCATTCGCGAGAACCGCTTCCGGACCGCAGGTTTGGGAGAGGAAATCCACGCCTGCCCGCCGAAATTGGCGGATCTCCGCCTTGGTGTTAAAACGTGGACCGAGCGCGTGGGCGTAGAGTCCGGTCCGGGGTGCGGTGCCGGCGGACTCCCAGACCGATTTAATCGCCTCGCTCAACCCCTGATGAAACAGCGAACCGGCCAGTAAGTGTCCCCGCTCCGGCGCGCCTTCACGATCGAATAGTGAACAGGCGGTACCGTCTCCCAACCGGTTTTCGGTAAAAAGAAGGTCATCCGCAATCAAGGGAACCCCAATCTCCCAATCCGGGTTCACCACGCCACAAACGCTGCACGAAATCACCGCCTCGGCTCCCGCCTCCTTCAGCGCAAGCAGATTGGCACGATGATTGATGTGATGAGGTAGTTGGGCGTGGCCTGCGCCGTGCCGTGGCAACAGCAGTGCATCACTCCCGTTTACTTGACCGCTCAGGTAGGTCACTTTGCCAAAGCGGTTGCTCACCGTTACAGCGCGAAAGTCCGGAAAATCATAAAAGCCGGATCCAGTAATAAATGCCTTCATTATATTTTTCAGGGATGTTTGTTTTGAAGATAAGCAAGGGTGAGTCGAACATCACGCAAGGTCTGTCGCAGGGCACCGCGGTGTTCAAAGCGGCGAGCGGAGCTCCATACCGGCGGTTCAAGTAACCTCGTCTTTCCGAGACGTGCAAGCCGACGGGAAAATTCCAAGTCTTCAAAGATTTGTCTTTGAGGAAATCCGCCCAGG
>PWZW01000209.1 GCA_003567255.1 Puniceicoccaceae bacterium
AGTTCAACCCTCACCTCGCTCCCGTCAGCCGGGGCATTTCCACAACCATCGTGCTCCCCGCCGGAAGCGCGACCTTGGACCTGATTTACCAGGCTTGGGATGCGGTTTACGCCGAGGTACCCTTCGTCAGTGTGCTCCCCAGCGGCACTTTTCCCGACACCCGCTTGGTCGTAAACACCAACCGCGCCGACATCTCGGCAGTGCACGACCCCCGGACGGGCAACTTCGTGATCACTGCGGTGATCGACAACCTTTTGAAAGGCGCCAGCGGTCAGGCCGTTCAAATCATGAACCTAAAATTCGGCTTCAACGAGACCGCCGGGCTTTACTGATCCGCGCCCCCGAAGTGCCAAGTACACATCCACCGCACAGCTATGTCTGAAGTACCCACCATCACACTGCGAGACGCGCCCCAAGGCTTCGCTGACTGCCCCGGTTTCCGAACCGCCGCAACGGCGTGCGATATTCGCGAGAACGGAGCGGTGCGCAATGACCTTGCGGTGATTTCTGCCGACGGCCCCCTGGAGGCGGCCGGGGTGTTTACGAAAAATGATATTTGCGCCGCCCCGGTTCAACTCTGCCGCGAGCAGCTTTCGGCCGCCGCCGGAAAGGTCGCCGGGTGCGTGGTCAACAGCGGTAACGCCAATGCTTGCACCGGCGCGCAGGGAATGTGCGATGCCCGGGAAATGGCCGCACTCACCCAAAAAGCCCTCGGTGCGGAGGCTCCGGTGCTGGTCTGCTCGACCGGGCGTATCGGCAGGCAACTGCCCATGCCGACGATTCGGAAGGGCATCCGCAAAGCGAGTGAACAGGTCAACGCCAGCGCGGAGAACGCTGTCGCCGCTGCCGACGCCATCCTGACCTCGGACACACGGCGCAAACTGGCGACCGTCCAAATAAAGTGGCACGGGCAAACCTTCACTGTGGCTGGCATGGCCAAAGGTGCCGGCATGATTGAGCCAAACATGGCAACCATGCTCGCCTTCCTCGGAACGGATCTGGAAATCCCCGCGAGTGAGCTTAAGCCAATCCTCACCCACGCGGTTGAGCAAACCTTCAACCGGATCAGCATCGACGGGGACATGAGCACCAACGACACTGTCCTCCTCTTTGCCAATGGCCACAGCGGGACCCGGCTGGGCGCGGCGGGGAGCACGCTGTATGTCGCCTTTGCCCAAGCCGTTGAGCAAGTCTGTGCTGTTTTGGCGGATAAGATTGTCGGTGACGGTGAAAAGATCACCAAAGTCATCGAGCTCACCGTCAAAGGGGCCCCCACCGCGGCTGCGGCGGAAAAGGTTGCCCGCGCGATCGGGAATTCACTGCTGGTAAAGACTTCCTGGTACGGGAGCGACCCCAACTGGGGGCGGCTGGTCGATGCCGCGGGCTACGCCCGGATTGGTTTGGTTGAGGAAAAGCTCGATCTGCACTACAACGATACCGCCGCACTCCTCCAAGGCGTGCCCCAGGATGCCTTGATCCCAGAGTGGCGGAAGATTGTTGCGGAAAAACGCTTCCGGATTTCGCTGAACCTAAACCTTGGCTCGGCCGAATACCGCATCCTCACCACCGACCTGAGTGAAGCCTACGTAAATTTCAACAAAAGCGAATAAGCTCCCCCGCCTGATCATGCCCAAACCCATCGAACTCGATATCACGACCAAAGCTTCCGTCTTGCTGGAGGCCCTGCCCTACGTGCAGCGTTTTCGCGACTCTATCTTTGTCGTTAAATACGGAGGCGCGTTTATGGATGACTCCGACCCAGCAGTGCGCACCCGTGTAGCCACAGATATCGCTTTTCTCTCTGCGGTGGGCGTCAAGGTGGTGGTCGTGCACGGTGGAGGCAAGGCGATCACCCGCGCACTCAAGGAGTCTGGCCTGCCGACACGGTTCGAACACGGCTTGCGGGTGACTGACGGTGACACCGTAAAAGTCGTCGAGGAAACCCTCAACAAAGTGGTGAATCTCGACATTTGCGAAATCCTCCAAGCAAAAAAAGCCCGCCCGATCGGTCTTCACGGAAACACCATCCTGGTCTGCGATAAGAAAAAAGTGGTGCATGAGGGTGATGAAGTCGACATCGGCTTCGTCGGTGAGACCCGCCGGGTGAAAACCAAAATCATTAAAAAGGCGTTGAATGACGGCTACATCCCGATCATCTCCCCGATCGCCTGCGATGAGGATGGAAACATCTACAACACCAACGCAGACGCGGCCGCGGCGCGGGTGGCCTCAGCGCTGCGCGCCCGGCGGCTGGTTTACCTCTGCGATGTGCCGGGCTTGCTCCGCGATGTCGAGGATCCGGAATCGATCATCTCCACCCTGCGGGTCGATGAAGTGCCCGGCTTGGTCAAAGACGGCACCATTTCCTCCGGCATGCTTCCCAAGGTGGATAGCGCGGTCCAAGCACTCCTCAGCGGAGTGCATCGGGTCCACTTTGTCGATGGAAACACCCCCCATTCCCTACTTCTTGAAATCTTTACTGACCGCGGGGTCGGTACCGAAATCATCAACGGCTAAAGTATTTTTCTGACGATGGACACGTCCCACTTAATCAGCAACTACGGCCCACGCCCCTTCCAGGCGGTGCGGGGCGAGGGAAGCTACCTTTACGATAGCGAGGGCAAGCGCTATCTCGACTTCGTCAGCGGGATTGCGGTCAATGCGCTGGGGCACTGCCATCCAAAGTTTGTCGCTGCCCTCCAGAAGCAGGCAGCGGAGCTCATCCACGTCAGCAATCTTTACGGCATCCCCGAACAGGAACGGCTCGCCGGTCGCCTCGTTGAACGGGCGGGTCCGGGTCGGGTCCTTTTTTGCAACAGCGGCGCGGAATCCAATGAAGCGCTGATCAAACTGGCCCGTTTGCATGGGCGGCGCCTCTCCAATGGCGAGGAAGGGAAACGCTTCGGAGTGATCACTGCCAAAAACGCTTTTCACGGGCGTACTTTTGGAGGTATGGCCGCGACGCCGCAGGAAAAAATCCAAGGTGGCTTCCGTCCGATGCTGGACGGATTTCACTACGCTGAGCTGAACAATATCGAAAGCTTCGCCGCGCAAATCGACGAAACCGTGGCGGCGGTCTTCATTGAAAGCATTCAAGGTGAAGGCGGCGTTTATCCGGCTGACCCCGGCTTCCTCCGCGAGCTCCGCGCCCTCTGCACCGAGCGCAAAACCTTGCTCATGCTCGACGAGGTTCAGTGCGGCATCGGCCGGACCGGCCACTTTTTTGCCTTTGATGCGTCCGGGGTAAAACCCGACGCCATTGGCATGGCCAAAGGCCTCGGCGGGGGCTACCCGATCGGCGCGATCTGGGTCGCCGAACCCTACGCCGACCTCTTTCAACCGGGAAGCCACGGGACTACTTTTGGCGGCGCGCCGCTGGCCTGCGCCGCGGCGCACGCAATCCTTGATGCCATCGACGGGGAACAGCTCCTGGAACGCGTCCTCAAGCAAAGTGGCCCCTGGCACAAAGCCCTGCACCAAATCGTCGAAAAGTATCCGAATCACCTCACCGAAGTGCGCGGCGCAGGCTATATGATCGGCCTCGGCCTGAAGGTCGATGCCCTTCAGCTGACGACTGCGGCGCGTGCCGCCGGGCTCCTGACGGTTCCCGCCGGTCCGCAAACGATTCGTTTGCTACCGCCCCTCAACGCATCCACCCAAGAACTCGAAGAAAGCGTGGAGAAGCTCGATAAGGCTCTCCAAACCTTTGCTTAAACAAGAACCCACAAGTCACGCGAAATCACCATGCGCCACTTCCTTAAAGAAACTGACTTTTCCCTCGAAGAAGCCACCGAAATTTTCAAGCTCGCCCGCGAGCTGAAAGCAGACCGCTTCAGCACACCCAACTTTCTTAACCGCCAGTCCTGGGGCCTGCTCTTCTACAAAAGCAGTACCCGCACCCGCGTCTCCTTTGAGGTGGGGATCAACGAAATGGCCGGTTTCCCGGTGGTGCTCAGCTCGCAAAGCACCCAAATCGGGCGGGGTGAAAGCGTCGCCGATACCTCCAAGGTGTTTTCTCGTTTTCTGCACGGGGTCATCATCCGCACCTTCGGCCATGAGATCGTCGAGGAATTTGCCAGCGAAGGCACCATTCCCGTGGTCAATGCCTTGACCGACTTCCTCCACCCCTGCCAGATTTACGCTGACCTGTTTACGCTTTCCGAGCGCTGGTCTCCCTCCCCCGAGGCCTTTGGGCCGGAGTGCCTGAAGGGCCGGAAAATCGCTTTCCTCGGGGACAGTGCCTGCAACGTGGCAAACTCCTGGATTCTGGGCGCGAATATGTTTGGTTTGGATATTTCCCTGGCCGGGCCGGAGGGCTTTGAGCCGGGGCCGGAAATCCGTGCCTTGCTGGATAAGGAGGGTTACGGACAAAATTACCATTTCACCCACGATGCGACCGAAGCGGTCGAGGGCGCAGACATGGTCTACACCGATGTTTGGGTGTCCATGGGGATGGAGGACGAGGCCGCCGCGCGGATAGAACAAATGCAGCCCTACACGGTCAACAGCGAGCTCATGGCGAAGGCAAACCCCGGCGCGGTCTTCATGCACTGCCTCCCCGCGCACCCCGGGCAGGAGGTAAGTGAGGCGGTCTTGCGGAGTGCGCAGTCGATCATTTTTGACCAAGCGGAAAACCGCTTGCACGCGCAGAAGGCAATCCTCGCCAAACTGGCCCGCCTCAATTTGGTCGAGCCAGCCTAGGCGATTGCTTAGTTGGCAGAGCCTTGCCGGACCCAAGGCTTAAAGCCGCGCTTCGATCCGGTTGAAGATATCGCGGGAGAGGGTTTCATCTCCAAACGTGCCGATGCGCACCCGCACTTCGGTGATGTTGTTGCCCGCACTCGCCAGATTGATCCTTACGCGCTTATCATCAGCCGTCCGTGCAGTGAACTCCGCAGACACTTCATCCGAAGTGCTCTGGATCAAATTCAAGTTCATCTCCGAAACCACCGCGCTCACCGCTTGGGCGGTTCGGTCGACGCTGGCGTTCACATTCCCCTTCGCCTCACCCCTTACGTAAGCAACTGCACCAGCCCCCGCACCCCCCGCGAGGATGGCCACACAGCCGGTGGAAGACAGGAGCAAAGCGGTGAGCAAGGACCAAAGCAGGAAGGCACGGGAAACAGGGTTGGATTGGAGTGTTTTCATGGTTTTTAGGTTATTTAGGTTATTTAGGTAGAAAAAAACAGACGAATTATGGCCACGAGGTCAATTCACTTTACGCGGAGGCAGCTTCCCGAGGGTGCGCCCACGCTCCTTCTCCGGGGCTGTCACATAATTATCACAATCGGACGCTTGCAGTGATTTTTGACGGGGCAAAGCGTAGGTGGAGGAGATTCCGGCGCATGCATGCCCATTAAGCTTCCCCACCAAGATGTTTTTAAACGCCCGCAACGCATTTCCAAAAAGCAAAATAACCCGGCTTGGCCTTTGCTTGCTATGCGCCTTCTGCTTAAGCGCTACATCGCTTGCGGCGGCTCCCGAGGAAGCTATCGACCGGGCTGCCCTTGCCGCCGAAAAACTCCCCGAACTGGATGACTTTCCGAGCCGACCGATGCGGATCACCGTGTACACCAGCCCCGGTGGCTTGATCGACTTCACCGCTCGCAAGTTTGCCGAAATTGCCCGGCTCTACCATCCCCAGCAACCCTATGTCGTGGTCAACCGTCCCGGTGGGGGTGGGATTGTCGCCTTTGAGGAGGTGCTGCGGACCCCCGCTGACGGCTACAACATGCTGGCCGTCACCCGCTCCAACGTTTCCAAAATGGTGGCGTCCGGACGGACCGAACTGATCGAGCGGATCGACTGGCACAGCTATGTGATGGACAATCCGCACGTGGTGATCGTCAACACCCGGGAGGGGCTGACAAACTGGGCCGAGGTGCAGGCAGAGGCGGATGGAAAAAATGGCGCGCAACTCTGGCTGGGGGTCGACATCGGTGGAGTCAAACACGTCTCCGGGGTAAAGGTGGCCGATGCCGCCGACCTCGAAATGCGCTGGATCCCGTACAGCAGCGGTGGTCAAGCAGTTGCCGCACTGATGGGGGGCCTCGGCTCAGTCTACTTCGGCAATCCCCGGGATGCGAGGGGCCGGGATGACCTCAAAATCGTCGCGGTGGCCGGCCCACATCGCCTGCCCGACTTCCCGGACGCCCCCACGTTCACCGAAATGGGTATCGAAGGCCTGGAGGCCGAGCGGATTTGGCGGGGATTCGCCTTTGCCGAGGGGGTTCCCGAACCGATCCGCGAGTGGCATGCCGCGATGGTTCAACTCGTCGTCAACGACCCCCTCTGGATTTCAACGTGGAAAAATGAGGGAGTGACGCTCGAGTACCTCGCCGCCCCCGATTTTCAGGACATCGTCGCAAATGACCAGCGGGAATTCGAGGCATACCTTGAGGAGATGGGTCTACTCAGAAGCGCTCCGCGCGGGGTCAGCATGCTTTCCGGAATTGCCGAGGCCCCCGCCGTCCAATGGCTCAAAGCCGTGCTGGTCATCCTCAACATCCTCCTCGGCGCAGTCCTGCTGCGCTCCGCATTCCGTTCGAAATGGGGCGAATTAATGGTGCTCTCGATGGTCTTTTCCCTCGCCCTCCTCTTCTTCGTTTTGACCGAAAGCCTCCCCGAGGCCACTCCCATCGATACGATTGGCCCGCGCGGCATACCCCGCCTCTGGATCTTCCTAATGATACCCCTCGCGATGCTCCAAACTTACCTGATTCTGCGCGATAAAAAAGAGCGCAAGGCGGTCGGCTCGGTCAAACCCTGGCTCCTTTTCAGCTTTCTCGGGCTCTTCGCCAGCTATCTCTTCATCCTCCCGGTACTCGGCTATATGCTCGCCACCGCGCTCTTCATGCCCACCGCCCTGTGGGCGCTGAAGTATCGCCGCGTACCCGCCATCGCCCTGATTACCATCTCCTGGCTGATCTTCAGCCAGGTTGTCTTCGTCAAGCTGCTCCATGTGGACCTGCCGCAGGGCGCCCTGGTGCGCCTACTCACCTCCCTCAGCTCCTGATTGACCATGTTTGAACAACTGATCGCCGGCCTCGGAGCCGTCAGTGCCTGGCAACCTTTGCTCGCCATTTTTCTCGGTGTCACCCTCGGCATTTTTGTTGGGGCCATGCCGGGACTTTCTCCCTCCATGGGGGTCGCCTTGCTCGTACCATTCACCTACGGCATGCCCGCTTCGCTCGCCCTCATCCTGCTTGTGGCGATCTACATTGGCGCGAGCTACGGGGGCTCCATCACCGCCATCACGATCAACGCCCCCGGCACCGCTTCGGCGGTCGTCACCGCCATCGATGGCTACGCCCTCACCTGCCAGGGGAAGCCGGCCATGGCCCTCGGGCTCTCTCTCGTCGTGTCGGCCGTAGCCGGCATGATCGGCACGTTCATCCTCATCTTCTTCTCCGGCCCCCTCGCCGGGCTTGCGGTCCGCTTTCATCCCGCAGAGTACTTCGCCATGGCGGTCTTCGGTCTCGCGACGGTCGCTTCGCTCGCCGGAGCCAACTGGATCAAAGCCTTCCTCGCCGCTCTCCTGGGGCTGCTTCTCAACACTATCGGCACCGATGCCATCAGCGGAGCCGAGCGCTTCACTTTTGACACCCCTCCGCTTTCCGACGGCTTCCCCCTGATCCCCGCGCTGATCGGGCTCTTCGCCCTGAGTGAGGTATTCACCGCGATTGAGCGGAAGGCCTTTGACCGCATCGGCCTCGATCAAATCAAAGGCACCTGGCCTAAATTTGCCGACTACTGGTCCCTTCGCTGGGCGACGCTGCGCTCTTCCCTGATTGGAACGATCATTGGCGTCTTCCCCGGGGCCGGGGCGGCCATCGCCTCCTTCATCAGCTACGATGTTGCCAAGCGCCTGAGTAAAAAGAAGGAAGCCTTTGGCAAAGGCAGTCACGAGGGGATCACCGCTGCAGAAGCAGCAAACTCCGCCTCAGTCGGCGGGGCCATGGTCCCCCTCCTGACCCTCGGTATCCCCGGGAGCGCGACCACTGCCGTGTTGATCGGGG
>PWZW01000131.1 GCA_003567255.1 Puniceicoccaceae bacterium
GACCTTCCTGCGGCAAGGTTGCACCCGGGGCCCTTCCGCGACGCGGTCGATGATGCGCTCAACGTTCGCTCCCGAGCACTCGGCCAGCTTAGTGAAAGCGAGGGAGAACTCCGCAGAGCGCAGTTACTCTTCGAAAATGGAAGCATTTTGATCGACGAGCTACATGCCCGGGAAACCGCACTGGCAGAGGCTCAAGAAACTTATGATTTGAAAAACGAATTCTATGAGGCTGCGCAGGCGGCTCTGGAGAAAACTGAACTGACGGGTGAACACTACGGGGTCGTGGACACCGTCCACTTCAATGAGGGCATCGAAGTGGAGGCGGGAGCGCCGATCTACACGATCGCGCTGGACACAGACGTGCGCATTCACCTATCGATCGACGAACGAAGCCTCGTCCGACTGAGAGAACTGGAACACGCCGACATTTCCTTCCCTCAGCTTGGCGACAAAACACAAGCGGCCCGTATCAGAGGTTTTGAAGAAAACGAAGCCCAGGAGATTGTACTGGTTGTCGAACCTTCAGAGGAATGGGAAGCCTTACGCGAAGGGATGGACGTTCTGGGCGAGCTTCACACACCTCAAGTTCGCCAAGACCCCGCCCTCCCCTTTGCCGCCATTCAGGAGGATGCCGCCGGCTGGTTTGTTTGGATAGTAGAAGAGGGCCACTTGAAGCGAAGGCAAGTGCTCCCCGGGGAGCGTTCCGAGAACGGGCTTTTTATCCTTTCAGGCATTCAGCCCGGTGATGAGGTTGTGACCGGTAGCTTGGACCATCTGGACGCGGGCATCCGCGTACACAGCTCCCCCTAATCGGTAGATCCGATCAAGGAAAGGTAAACAAAGAGCGGGTGAGCGGAATGGACTGGCGGAAATTAACCGAAAGGTTAGGTGCCAAACTGGAAACGCAGCTCTGCTTTAGGGACGTAAGCCGCGTAAGTGGTGGGTGCACGGACACCGCATTTAAACTAGTGACGGATAAGCTGAGCTGCTTTGTGAAAACGGCGCCAGCTAGCGCCTTGCCGAGGCATCGTGCAGAGGCAGACGGCTTGCGTGCCATCGAGGCGACCGGGTTTCTACGGACCCCGGAAGTATGGTTTTGTGGAACGATCCTCAAAAGTACCAGCTGCCTCGTTTTAGAATGGCTAAACCTTGGCAAAGGAGATGCTCGGGCATGGGGCGCCATGGGCGAAGGAGTGGCACAGCTGCACGGAGTGAAAGACACAAATTTCGGGTGGAAAAGAGAGAGCTATTTGGGCGGGACTTCGCAGAATAACCAGCCGTGTGGGCAATGGGCTGATTTTTTCTGCGAACAAAGGTTGGCCCCGATGTTAGCAGCGCTCGGAAAACGAGGGAACGGAACACCCCGCGCCGAAATCCTGATTACGACGGCACGGAAGCTACTCAAAGCGGCCCCAGCCAAACCATGCTTGATTCATGGTGACCTATGGAGCGGAAACGTCGCATTCCTCGAAACAGGCACACCAGTTGTTTTTGATCCAGCCAGCTGCTTCGCCGTACCTGAGTTTGATCTTGGCATCGCGCGCCTCTTCGGTGGTTTTCCACCGCCATTTTACGAAGCGTATGAAGCGCAAATTCCCGCGGCAGACGGCTGGGAAGCGCGCAACGAGCTTTACGAATTATACCACATCCTCAATCACGCACTTCTTTTTGGTGGTGCCTACCACACGGAAGCCGCCGAACGCACGGCTCGCTTGTGCGAGCGCTATGGTTGATCAATCCGCGGCGTTTTTTTCAGAGAATCTCCTCCGGCAAGCAAAGCTTCCATCTTTTGAGCCAAAGCGGCGGGGACCGCACGGAAGGTCTTAAGATTTTGGGCGATGCAATTGACAATTGCACTACCGACCACCACGCCGTCAGCCGCGGCAGCGATTGCACGTACGTGCTCCGGCTTGGAGACGCCAAATCCAACAACCACCGGAAGCTTCGTATGCGCTTTGATGCTACTCACCCGCTCGCTGAGGTCCCCCGCCATTGAGCTTTGCTCACCAGTCACCCCCTCCCGCGAGACATAGTAAATAAATCCGGTAGCCGCTTCGCAAATAAGCGGCAAACGTTTGGGATCTGTCGTTGGCGCAACGATACACACGGTTTTCATACCCACCGCTTGGCATGCCGCCAAGTGTTCACCCGCCTCCTCAGGCGGCAAGTCCAGGGTCAACAGCCCGTCCACGCCGGCAGCAAACGCATCCGCAGCATAGGCTTCACTACCACGGGAAAAAACAAGATTGTAGTATGTGTAAAAAACGATGGGAACTTCACTGAATTCGCGGATCGCACGCACCAAATCGAGCGTTTTCTGATAGCTGGCACCACTCTCCAGCGCACGCTGGGCCGCGAGTTGGTTCGTCATACCGTCCGCCAATGGATCGGAATACGGGACACCTAATTCGAGGATATCCGCTCCGGCATCAATCACCGCGCGGCACGCAGCCAGCGAAGTCTCAAAGTCTGGATCTCCAGCACAGAGGTAGGCCACAAACGCAGCACGCCCCTCGGCGGCAGTTTTCTTAAAAGTAGCAGAAATTCGGTCCATATGCATTGGTGGGTGTTGTTCCTGTAAGCTGAGCCTCCCAAGTCAGGGTTTCAAGCCTCATTGATCAATCTCCACGATCCGGTAAATTAAGCAAAGGATCAAAACTCCCATTGCCAAAAAAGCGAAGCTGAGCATAGGTCAAGCATGGCTTACGAACACACCTCTGAGCGCCGGATCGAGTTTTCCGAAACGGACATGGCCGGCCTGGTCCATTTTTCAAATTTTTTCCGGTACATGGAGACTGCCGAGCGAGACTTCTTCGAAGCGATCGGGCTGGATCTTATAAATAGTGAACCGGGAAGTGTGGTGGGTTGGCCAAGGGCGCGCGCCGAATGCAAATTCTCCGCACCGCTGCGATTTGGCGACACGATCCAGATACATCTCGCGGTCAAAGCGGTCAAAGACCGCGCCTTGGAATACCAGTTTCGCATCTTCCGCAAAAATCCTGACGGATCGAGAACCCAAGCAGGCAAAGGCTCCATGACTACAATTTTCACGACAATGGAACCGGACGGAAGCTTAAAGTCGAGCCCCCTCACTGAGAGCATTCGGGAGCGCATCACTCCGGCACCAGAGGAAGCGCTGGCACGCCCGCTGGACGCTTAAACACATGATAACAGCGAAGAAACGACCGCCATGGATATGAACCGAAAACGCCACCTTCTGGTCACCAACGACGACGGGATCGACTCCTACTATATGGAATGTTTGGTCGCCTCGCTCATGACGACCTTTGAGGTGACCATTGCAGCACCCGCCTCCGAGCAAAGCTGGATAGGAAGAGCGGTTAGCCGTCGAACCAAAGTCTCGGTGGATAAAGTTGAAGACTATCCGCTGTCCTGCCCGGCGTGGGCGATTGGCGGAACACCGACGGACTGCGTAAACATTGCGCTGGGACACTTGCTGGAGCGCAAACCCGATGCGGTTGTGTCCGGAATCAACCTTGGGTTTAATGCGACGCAAAATCTCATTTTTTGCTCTGGGACAGTTGCAGGTGCCGCCGAAGGCGCATTTTGGGGGCTGCCGGCCATTGCCTTTAGCAAAGTCATTCCGAAGGATGCTTTCGAGACGATCAGCAAGGCCAAAGGAAAAGGGGACCCTCAACACAATCGGGATCTTAGCGAAGCCGCGAAGTACGCGGTTGCTTTAACAGAAGCGTGCATCGCGCAACACGATCACCGCCCGAAAGTAGTCAACATAAACTTCCCCGCTCAGACGAGCCCGGAAACTTTGGTTCACGAAACCACGCCGGCTCCGCTTTTTCTGGGATCGCTCTTCCAAAAACAAAGTTGTGGACACTATACATTTGTATACGGCGAAGGAGAGGAGCTCACCCATGACAGCAGCTTACCGAGTGACCTGGAGATCTTGCGCGCTGGCCATATAAGCCGGACCCTACTGGATTTCAGTGCACTGGGCATGAGGCAGACCGAGTGAGCAGCACCCCCGCTGCCCCTCGCCCAACGGCTTGCATTCGCTCTGGATTTTGATTTTGTTCTGTGGATGCCAACGTACGTTTACGAAGAAATTTTACCGGACCATTCGGCAGGCGAAACGTTTGAGATCATTCAAACCATGTCTGAGCCACACTTGACACATCACCCTAAAACGGGAGTACCGGTACGCCGCATATACGCAGCCCCCAACCTACCCACGCGCTACACCGAAGGTAGCACCAAAGCGAGGCTCTCAAATAAGAACGTCGAACAACACGGCTTCACCCGCTACGAAAAAGACAAAGTCACCGGGCGGTACCACAAAACCGCAGGCAAAGACAAACGCGCGCCGGAGGTCGTGGACGCTCCCCGATTAAAGCAGCAGGGCTTTTGATGTAACGGCGTAGCCCTTGCGAATATTTCCCAAAGCCACCTTCCAAGACCACATGAGCACATCCACGCTGAACTACGAACCGTTAATCTTTTCGCCGCAGACCGGTGAACCTGCGCCTCTGAGTGACATCCAATCGGAGATCCTCGATCTCAAAACAAAGCGCAACGCGATCATCCTCGCGCACAACTACCAAATTGAGCCCATTCAGCGCGTCGCCGATTACGTAGGCGACTCGCTTGGGCTTGCTTACAAAGCGGCCGAAGCGGAGGCGGATGTCATCGTCTTTTGCGGCGTTCATTTCATGGCGGAAACCGCGAAAATCGTTAATCCCGGAAAAACAGTAATCCTTCCGGACATAGCTGCGGGTTGTTCCCTCTCCGATTCATGTCCGGCGGAAAAACTGGCTGCGTACAAAGCAGCCCACCCAGAAGTGTATGTGGTCGCCTACATTAACTGCTCAGCTGGAGTAAAAGCGCTTTCAGATGTAATTTGCACCAGTGGCAACGCGGTGAACATCGTCGAGCGCATTCCCCAAGACCGCCCCATTCTTTTTGTTCCGGACCAAAACCTCGGAAATTGGGTCTCGAAACAGACCGGACGTGCGATGCAACTGTGGCCGGGCTCCTGTTACGCGCACGTGCTTTTCACCGAGCAAGCCATTGAACGACTCCGGTTGCGCTTCCCGGAGGCACAAGTCGTGGCACACCCTGAGTGCGTTGAGGCGGTGCGGGAAACTGCTGACGTGGTCTGCAGCACAGAAAAAATGATTGGGTTCTGCCGGGAAAGTCCGGCAAATGCATTTATCATCGTCACTGAAACCGGGATGATCCATCGGCTCCAGCGTGAAATTCCTGAAAAGACCTTTATTGCCGGGCCAACCAACACCTGCGCCTGCAATGAATGTCGTTTCATGAAGATGAATACTATCGACAAACTTCGCGACTGCTTGCGGGACCTTACCCCGGTCATTGAGATGGATGAGGACATTCGGCAAAAAGCATACGCGCCGATCCAGCGTATGCTTGATTGGAGTCGGTGAGTTCCCCACCTGCAGAGGTTCACTCATCGCTGCGGCAGCGAGCAGCGACCACTTACAAGCTGGATTTGCTGCGGGCTCCGCTTGCCGGAATCCTCGAAGCTGGTTGGACGACATTTGGCTTGCTCGTCGCAATTCGCTTTTTCGATGCCCCTGAGGGCATCAAGGCGGTGATCGCGGGTGCGGGCCCCTTGGGCTTTCTGCTTGCGCCAGCATTTTTATACACAGCCGCACGTTTAAATTGGTCCACCAGCCAAGCCGGTGGCCTGACGCTATGTGCCTCCGCAGTCTTGATTTGGGGCGTTGTCTTTGCGCCCAACCTCTGGTTCTTCGCGGCTTTTTTAGTAGGTGCCCAAATCTTTGGAGTCCAACAAAACACGCTCAGCGCTCAGATATACTCAAGTAATTACGGAGCTCAGGAACGCGGATCAAGAGTAGCCCTCCCCTTTGTACTCGTGGCGATTGCTGCCACCGGATTCGCCTTTGTGGGCGGTGCAATCCTCGACTGGAAACTCCAGAATTACCCACTCATCTTCGCGATCATGGGGCTGGCTGCGGTGGGTGCGGCTCTGTGCTTTGCGAAATTCCCCAGCACCCCGCTGAGTCTTCAGGCGGTCAAAAGGCCGCTGCAAAGCCTTGGTTTGGTAGGTACCGATCGTCTGTTTGGGTATCTCCTGTTTGCTTGGATGCTTCTGGGCATGGGAAATTTAATGACGCTCCCGCTCCGAGTTGAGTATCTTGCCGACCCTCGCTATGGGATAAATGCAAACAACACCGTCATTGCCCTCCTGCTCCTGATTATTCCAGCGACTTGCAGAATACTGAGTACCCATCTTTGGGGACGTTTATTTGACCGTCTGAAGCTGATGACAACCCGCAACCTGCTGAACCTCTGCTTTCTGTTGAGCACCAGCTTCTTCTTTTTTGAGAATATTTATTGGCTCGCCCTATCCATGGCAGCTCTGGGATTTGCGACAGGTGGTGGAAAGATCATGTGGAGCCTTTGGGTCACCAAATTAGCTTCCTCCGATAAAGTTGCAGGGTACATGAGCGTTCACATGTTCCTGACTGGCGTGCGCGGTGTGCTAGCCCCTTTTTTGGGCTATTGGATGCTTTCCGCGTCGAACCCTCAACTCGCGGGCGCCGGGTCAGCCGCCCTGATCATCTTGGCCTCGATCCTTTTCACGCTAGTGCGTCATCATCCCCGCTTGAAGTAGAGAATCACGACGCGTCGCGCACGTCCCCTTCCGCAGAGGTACTGCCAAGTCCGGGCAGGGTAGGCGCGTTTGGTTCAAAAAAAGCGCCGATAACCAAGCACTCCAGCCAAGGCAAGCCCCCCAAACACCAACCCGTAGACCCCTGGCTCGGGCACGATCGTTGTCTCGTAGTCGTAACCGATGCCATCGTAATCCAAATAATTAAAAGTGTCTCCGATACGGACGCCAAACTCCCAAAGCATGTCATCCTCACCAAAGCCCGCCAGGGCCATATCTTCGGGCAAGTACTTATCGAATCCGTGGATTTGCTGCCACTCACTCCAGATCAGGTCGACAAATCCATGGTGCATCCAAAAAACAGGATCGAAGGGAGCCTCTGCGACGTTAGCCATGTTGCCACCGACCCAGACATGCCCAAGATTATGGAGCAAGGGTCCCTCCTCACCCCAGCCCTCCAAGTGGTTTCGAAAACTTTCATTGATATCTGCGCCTGGATTCCATGGGGCTGCGTCATACTGCCCGACCTGAAGCGCCCGCCAGATATCTGCCGTCGTCCCGAGGGTAAGCTGATCGTTAAAATCCCGCCTCAACGGTTGGTCAGGGTCATCGAAGAGAAACCAATTTGAACTACCACTGAAAGGGCCCGCCTCCACAAGGTTATCGTTCTCGGGATTGCCATTACCCCCGAGAAGCTCGGCGGTCCAGGGACCACTACTTGGACTTTGGTCCACGGCCCAATTCCAATAGGGCAGGCCCGTGAGCAACCCCGACGAGTCGTGAGCAAGCAAAGTGCTCTCAAACTCCCAAATATACTGACGGTGCCAAGGGAGAAAAGTAGGCACCATATGCGCCTGCGCGGGATTCGCACCGCCGCCATGGTGATGCGAGTGATCCTCCATGGCATCAGCATGAATCTTCACAAAATTGTCGTAAACGCTTAAGCCGGAGGCCGCCGGCGTTTGCTTCATGGAGTGCAAGGCATTCACAAATGCGGACTGCTCAGCCTCACTCAAGCTTGCCTGGTTGGGACGAAAACGTGGCTCCGCAGCATTCAGTTCTGAGGAGAAAGGCATCCCAAACGCAAAGGCACAAAGATAGCCAATGGTTGATTTATAATACTTTAAAAACATAAGTTAGGTGCGAATGTGTAAATTTCACAAGTACGTGTACCCATGAAAAGAGCCTTACCTGAAGTAATATACTTCAGGTAAGGCTCACCTTTTATTTCTTTACAATATATTGACATAGCTTGAGCTGGGAACATGCGAGTGTTTTTTTGCCTTTCTGTTTTGTCAGTACTCTGCACCACCCTCGCCCATGCGGTCACGACGGGAACAGCCGGAGGTGCTGAACC
>PWZW01000256.1 GCA_003567255.1 Puniceicoccaceae bacterium
ATAACGCGGCAAGGTCGAGCCAGTTCACGCCCGCGTCGGTCATTGTCGCAATATCCTGCCAATTTACACCTGCGTCCGTCAGGCGCGTGAGGTCCAGCCAGTTTATGCTTGCGCTCGCCAGGTCGGATACGTCATCCCAGTTTATACCCGAACCTGTCAATATCGCCACGTCCAACCAGTTCACGCCCGCTTCGGACATGCGTGTGAGGTCTGACCAGTTGATGCCTGATACCGTCAGGGTACCTATATCCCGCCAGTTAACGCCCGTATCCGAAAGTACCGCCACGTCCAACCAGTTCACGCCCGCTTCGGTCATGCGAGTGAGGTCTGTCCAGTTAACTCCCGCATCTGTCATGACAGCGATATCGGACCAGTTTATCCCGTGTGCGGTCATGACCCCTATATCCAGCCAGTTCACGCCCGCTTCCGTCATATCTGACAAACGTCCCCAATCAATTCCAGACTCTGTCATGCCCTGCAGGTCAAGCCAGTTAACGCCAGCTTCGGTCATGCGTGTGAGATCCTGCCAGTTCACGCCCGCATCCGTAAGGTGCACCAGGTCAAGCCAGTTCACACCCGCTTCGGTAAGTTCGGTCATATTCCGCCAGTTTATACCGCTTGTTGTCAGTGTTTGCAGATCTCGCCAGTTAACGCCCGCTTCCGTGAGAGTGGTCAATCCCATCCAGTTGACACCCGCGTCCGTCAGCACCGCCAGATCTCGCCAGTTCACACCCGCGTCGGTCAGACGTGATAGATCGTGCCAGTTCACGCCCGCGTCACTTAGGGAAACAAGGTCCACCCAGTTGATGCCCGCGTCCGTCATTACGGCCAGATCAGACCAGTTCACACCCGCTTCGGTAAGACGTGACAGATCGTGCCAGTTCACGCCCGCGTCCGTCATGACCGCCAGGTCAAGCCAGTTCACGCCCGCGTCGGTCAGGCGAGCGAGATCGAGCCAGTTAATACCCGCTTCGGTCATCGGACGGAGATCCTGCCAGTTCACGCCGGACTCCGTCAGGCGCGCCAGGTCCAGCCAGTTAACACCCGCTTCCGAAAGGCTCCTCAGGTCATGCCAGTTAACGCCCGCGGCGGTCATCGCAGTAAGATCAGCCCAGTTCACACCCGCTTTGGTCAACATTTCCAGTCCGGACCAGTTAACACCCACATCTGTAAGGCGAGCGAGGTCGAGCCAGTTAACGCCAGCTTCACTTAAGGCCGTAAGATCATGCCAGTTGACACCTGCATCTGCCATAACCTTGATATCCTGCCAGTTCACGCCCGCGTCGGTCATGACCTGAAGGTCCTGCCAATTGATCCCACGAGTGGTCAGGATCCCGATATCCTGCCAGTTCACACCGGATCTGGTCATTACGTTCAGATCCATCCAGTTAACACCTGCCTCCGTGAGTGCCGCAAGGTCGGACCAGTTGATACCAGCCTCGGTCATGGCCGCTAAACCGCTCCATTCAACACCCGCTTCTGTAAGTGTTTCCAAGCCATGCCAGTTAACTCCCGCCTCGGTCATAGCCCTGAGATCAAGCCAGTTCACGCCCGCGTCCGTCAGTGCCGCGAGGTCAAGCCAATTCACACCCGCTTCCGAGAGGCGCGTGAGGTCCCGCCAGTTGACACCCGCTTCCGAGAGGCGCGTGAGGTCCCGCCAGTTAATACCCGCTTCGGTCATCCCGCTTAAAGCTTCCCAGTTTATCCCTGTTTCTGTAAAAGACCGTACATCAGCCCAATTGATCCCGGCATCGGTCATGGCCGCAAGATCAAGCCAGTTGACCCCCGCTTCTGAAAGGCGGGTCAGATCCTGCCAGTTCACTCCGCTGACGGTCAATGTCTCCAAGCCTGCCCAGTTCATACCCGATTTGGTCATTTTTTCCAGATCATGCCAATTTATACCGCTTTCGGACAGAACAGCCAGGTCACGCCAGTTTATACCTGCCTCCGTAAAGCCTTTAAGGTCATGCCAGTTTATACCCGCTGCGGTAAGCGTGCCTACATCATGCCAGTTCACGCCCGCCTCCGTCATCACCCCGAGATCGACCCAGTTAATACCCGCTTTGGTCAGCTCTGCAAGATCCAGCCAGTTAACGCCCGCGTCGGTCATGACAGTAAGATCATACCAATTCACGCCCGCTTCCGTCAAAGCTCTCAGATCCATCCAGTTCACCCCGGTATCCATCATGCGTTCCAGTTCAAGCCAATTAACGCCCGCGTCTGATAACGCTGCCAGGTCAAGCCAGTTGATCCCGCTTAGCGACATCGTCTCGAGATCCGACCAATTCACCCCTGCATGCGTAAGATTATGTATATCAAGCCAGTTCACGCCCGCCTCGGTCATCGCACCCAGGTC
Source organism: Puniceicoccaceae bacterium (assembly GCA_003567255.1). Classification (GTDB taxonomy): domain Bacteria; phylum Verrucomicrobiota; class Verrucomicrobiia; order Opitutales; family Coraliomargaritaceae; genus T3Sed10-183. Next base: position 2,357 of record PWZW01000256.1, read on the forward strand.
AAGCCAGTTGACCCCTGCTCCCGTGAGTGCACCTATGTCGGTCCAGTTGATACCCGCTTCCGTCATCACGACGATGTCGCTCCAGTTGATGCCAGACAAAGTCAGCGGACGCAGGTCCGACCAGTTTATACCCGCGTCCGTCATGACCGCGAGGTCAAGCCAGTTAATGCCACGTTCGGTCATTTTATGGATATCGAGCCAGTTCACGCCCGCCTCGGTCATAACGTTCAGATCCGTCCAGTTCACGCCTTGCACACTCATCCAGGCAATATCTTGCCAGTTAATACCCGCCTCTGAAAGACGCGTCAGGTCAAACCAGTTCACGCCCGCTTCCGAAAGACGCGTCAAGTCGAGCCAGTTCACACCCGAACCCGCTAATCGACCCAGATCTTGCCAGTTCACGCCCGCTTCCGTCATTACCGTCAGATCACGCCAGTTAACTCCCGCCTCGGAAAGTACGGCCATATCAAGCCAGTTCACGCCCGCGTCGGTCATTGCCCCTATATCACGCCAGTTAACTCCTACCTCGCTCATCACCCCGAGATCCGACCAGTTAACCCCAGCTACGGACATTTTAGTAAGATCGAGCCAGTTCACGCCCGCCTCCGTCAGGCGGCCAAGATCGACCCAGTTCACGCCCGCGTCGGTCAAGACACCCAAACCCGCCCAGTTAGCACCGACTTCCGTCAATATTGCCAGGTCATGCCAGTTCACGCCCGCGTCGGTCATGACCTGAATATCTGTCCAGTTGATACCCGCTTCCGTGAAGGTAGTGATATCCTGCCAGTTGATACCCGCTTCGGTCATACGCATGAGGTCAAGCCAGTTAGCGCCCGCGTCGGTCATTACAGCCAAGTCCGTCCAATTGATGCCAGAATCACTCATGACCTGAATATCATGCCAATTGATACCCGCATATGTAAGACGCCTCAGGTCAAGCCAGTTCACGCCCGCTTCGGTCAGCGGCTTGAGGTCGAGCCAGTTAACGCCCGCCTCGCTCAAACGAGTAAGATCGTGCCAGTTCACACCCGCTTCAGAAAGACGCGTCAGGTCCAGCCAGTTCACACCTTGCATGCTCAACACCCGGATATCCATCCAGTTAATGCCCGTCTCTGAAACCCTGTGTATGTCCTGCCAGTTTATGCCGCTTCGGGTCATGACCGCCAGATCATGCCAGTTCACGCCCGCGTCCGCAAGTACCACAAGATCTGACCAGTTAACACCCGCCTCGGTCATTAACGTCAGATCCTTCCAATTCACACCCGCATCGGTCAAGCGCGCGAGGTCAAGCCAGTTCACGCCCGCGTCGGTCATGACCTGAAGGTCCGTCCAGTTAACACCCGCCACAGTGAGTGTTTCGAGGCCTGACCAGTTCACGCCCGCCTCCGTCAAAGCACCAAGATCAAGCCAGTTAACCCCTGCTTCTGAGAGCTTTGTAAGATCCTGCCAGTTAACACCTGCCGCGGCGAGCATCTCGATGCCTGTCCAATTCACGCCCGCTCTGGTCATTGCTGTCATATCGGCCCAGTTGATCCCTCGCGTGGTCATCACCGCCAGATCAAACCAGTTGACCCCCGCTTCTGTGAACTTGTGGATATCTGCCCAGTTAACGCCCGTCTCCGTAAGACGCGCCAAGTCCGACCAGTTAACGCCCGCGTCGGTCATGACCTGAAGGTCCTGCCAGTTAACGCCCGCGTCGGTCATGACCTGAAGATCCTGCCAATCGATACCGGATTCTGTCATGTACATCAGATCAGCCCAATTCACACCCGCCTTCGTCAGCACGGCCAGATCAAGCCAGTTCACGCCCGCACCGCTCAAGGCGCCCAACCCCTGCCAGTTGACCCCCGCTTCGCTCATAGCCGCGATATCCAACCAGTTAACGCCCGCGTCGGTCATTGTAGCAAGATCAAGCCAATTTACACCCGACTCAGACATTGCCGCCAGATCAAACCAGTTAACACCCGCGTCGGTCATTACAGCAAGGTCGGCCCAGTTCATACCGCGCGTGGTCAAACGTTCCAGGTCCAACCAATTGACACCGGCTACTGTAAGAGCCTGGAGATCATGCCAGTTCACGCCGGCCTCGGTCAACTGCCTGAGATCCAACCAGTTCACGCCCGCTTCCGTCAGGGGCCTGAGATCCGACCAGTTCACGCCCGCTTCCGACAAACGTGCGAGATCCAGCCAATTTACGCCGGATGCCGCCAAAGATGCCATATCAAGCCAGTTCACGCCCGCTTCGGTCATTGCAGCAATATCAAGCCAGTTCACGCCCGCATCCGTCAATGCAGCTAGTTCGAACCAGTTGACACCAGCTCTTCCCATAGCAGTAAGGTCCAGCCAATTTACACCACTGGCCGTAAGGACCCCAATATCCTGCCAGTTAATACCAGTTCCCGTTAAATTGGCTATATCAAGCCAATTCACACCCGCTACGGTAAGCATCCGCAAGTCGGTCCAGTTAACCCCGGCTTCTGACATACGCGCAAGGTCAAGCCAGTTCACGCCCGCTTCCGACAAACGTTCCAATCCACTCCAGTTAACTCCTGCCTCCGCCATCGACGCCAGGTCATGCCAGTTTATACCACTTACCGACAGGACTTGAATATCATGCCAGTTGATACCTTTCTCCGTAAGACTCCTGAGATCAAACCAGTTCACGCCCGCTTCGGTCATGCTCCTCAGATCATGCCAGTTCACGCCCGCTTCCGTAAGCGGTCGGAGATCCGACCAGTTAACGCCCGCTTCGGTAAGGCTCCTCAGGTCAAGCCAGTTCACGCCCGCCTCCGTCATGACCGCCAAGTCGAGCCAGTTCACGCCCGCTTCCGAGAGGCGGGCCAGATCCGCCCAGTTCACGCCCGCGTCGGTCATGCTCTCCAAACCTGACCAGTTAATACCCGCTTCACTCAAAACACCTATGTTTAGCCAGTTGACACCGGCTTCGGACATTACCGTAAGATCCGACCAGTTCACGCCCGCCTCCGTCATAAGGTGCAGGTCATACCAGTTCACGCCCGCTTTGCTTAGAACAGTAAGGTCCTGCCAGTTGACCCCTCGTGTGGTCATTACCCTGATATCACTCCAGTTCACACCCGCCACTGTCATTGCTGCCAAACCTTCCCAGTCCACACCTGCTTCGGTGAGTGAGGTCAGGTCGTGCCAGTTCACGCCCGCGTCGGTAAAAATAGCAAGATTCTCCCAGTTAACGTTCGCTTCGGTCATAGTTTCGATACCCGCCCAGTTCACGCCCGCTTCCGTCATGACGGCAAGATCATGCCAGTTTATCCCAGCATCGGTCATTATCGCCAGATCATGCCAATCAACACCTGCTTTTGAAAGTGTCTCAAGCCCCTGCCAGTTCACGCCCGCCTCCGTCATGGCGGTAAGATCATGCCAGTTAACGCCAACTTCGGTAAGAGCCGATACATCCTGCCAGTTTATACCCGCACTTGTCAGAGCATGTATGTCCTTCCAGTTCACGCCCGCTTCGGTCATCACTCCGAGATCCTGCCAGTTCACACCAGCTTCCGTCATGACGGCCAGGTCAAGCCAGTTCACGCCCGCGTCCGTTAGCGCCCCTAGACCCATCCAGTTAACACCCGCTTCGGTCATAGCTCCAAGATCAAACCAATTGATGCCCGCTTCGGTCATAGGAACAAAGTCCGCCCAGTTCACGCCCGCTTCCGAAAGACGCGCTAGATCCCGCCAGTTCACGCCCGCTTCACTCAACGTGCCCAAGTCGCGCCAGTTAACCCCCGCTTCACTCAAACGCATCAGATCATTCCAGTTAACACCGGCTTCGGTCAATGTCGATAATTCTGTCCAATTCACGCCCGCCTCGGTCATGAACTGCATATCATGCCAGTTAATACCGCGACTCGTCATTTCCTTGATGTCCAGCCAGTTGATACCGGCTTCCGTCATGACTGTTATACCCGACCAGTTGACCCCTGCCCCTGTGAGAGATGCCATATCTAACCAGTTAACGCCAGCCTCACTTAGACTACCCAAATCGATCCAGTTAACCCCGGTTCTTGACATATTCCTCAGATCAAGCCAGTTCACGCCCGCGTCCGTCATGACAGCAATGTCGGCCCAGTTGACCCCTGCCTCGCTAAGCGGACGCAATCCAAGCCAGTTGACGCCCGCGTCCGAAAGGCGCGTAAGATCCGTCCAGTTAACTCCAGCCTCGGTCATTTGCGTGAGGTCAGCCCAGTTGACGCCCGCGTCGCTCAAACGCGCGAGGTCTTGCCAGTTAACACCTGCCTCAGCCAATAGACCCATGCCTGCCCAGTTAACGCCCGCTTCCGACAAAACCCTCATATCAAACCAGTTAACGCCCGCGTCGGTCATGACCGCCAGATCAAGCCAGTTCACGCCCGCGTCACTTAAGGTCTTGAGACCTGCCCAGTTCACACCTGACTCGGTCATGACAGCAAGATCTATCCAGTTAACACCTGCTGTTGACAATCGCTCCATGTTTGCCCAGTTCACGCCCGCTTCGGTCATCGTCATGATATCTTGCCAGTTAACGCCCGCTTCCGCCATAGATGCGAGATCATGCCAGTTCACGCCCGCGTCCGTCATGGCCTGTAGGTCATACCAGTTAACGCCCGCGTCCGTCATCGTCGCCAGATCCGTCCAGTTGACGCCCGCTTCCGAGAGGCGCGTGAGATCATGCCAGTTCACGCCGGCTTCGGTCATCGGTCTGAGATCCGCCCAATTGACACCTGCCGCTGTCATGATCGCTATATCACTCCAATTGACTTTTGCATCAGCGAAAACACGTAGATCTAGCCAATTTATCCCAGCTTCCGTCAGGCGCGCAATGTCAAGCCAGTTGATGTCTGCCACTGTAAGCCTGGCCAGATCCAGCCAGTTCACGCCCGCTTCGGTAAGACGCGCAAGATCTAGCCAGTTAGCGCCGGCATCCGTCATGAATGCCAGGTCAGACCAGTTAACGCCCGCTTCTGTCATGGCATTCAACCCCGTCCAGTTCACGCCCGCTTCACTGAAACGCGTGAGGTCGTGCCAGTTAACACCCGCTTCTGTTAAACTACGGAAGTCCAGCCAGTTAACGCCCGCTTCTGAGAGGCGCGTGAGGTCAGACCAGTTAACACCCGCCTCGGTCATGCGTGTCAGGTCATGCCAGTTCACGCCCGCTTCCGTAAGAGATTCTAAGCCTTTCCAGTTCACACCCGCTTCAGAAAAAGATCGAACATCATGCCAATTGACACCAGCTTCTGTCATTAAACCAATATCAACCCAGTTTATACCCGCTACAGTCAGGATCTGCAGATCCATCCAGTTCACACCCGTTTCCGTCAATACCGCAAGGTCTGACCAGTTTATGCCCGCTTCTGAGAGACGCATAAGGTCATGCCAGTTAACGCCTGCTTCCGCCATGGATGCGATATCATGCCAGTTAACGCCCGCTTCGGTCATCACAACAAGGTCTTGCCAATTGATACTGGATCGCGCAAGCAAGGACATGTCAAGCCAGTTAATTCCTGCGTCGGTCATCACTGCAAGATCCGACCAGTTCACGCCCGCCTCGGAGAGACGCGTCAGATCAACCCAGTTCACGCCCGC
>PWZW01000045.1 GCA_003567255.1 Puniceicoccaceae bacterium
GCGGTGCTTGGCATCCTGGAGCGTGAAAACGCCCTTTTGAAGCTGAGCTTTTTTCACCACTCCTATCCCCATTGCTGGAGGTCCAAAACGCCCGTCATCTTCCGTGGCATGGATCAGTGGTTTGTCGCGCTGGATAAGGGCGATGTGCGGAAGCGCGCGCTCAGCGCACTCGACACCGTGAAATTCATCCCTGAATGGGGCGAAAAACGGATGCGCGCGGCAATCGAAAACCGGCCTGACTGGTGCATCAGCCGCCAACGTACCTGGGGCGTCCCGATTCCGGCATTTTACGACGAAGCGGGCAACGCCTACATCGATCCGGAAGTGATCCGTGGAATCGCCAAAAAGATTGCTGGCGAAGGCACCAATTTCTGGTTTGCCAATGATGCCCCCACCCTCCTTGAGGGGATTGTCCTGCCGTCGGGCTGGCCGGAACCTTCCGCCCTGAAACCCGGCACTGATACCCTCGATGTCTGGATTGATTCCGGCTGCAGCCACCGAGCCGTTTTACAAACTGCCCAACCACCCCGCTGGCCCGCAGATCTCTACCTCGAAGGGAGTGACCAACACCGGGGCTGGTTCCAAAGCTCTCTCTGGACGGGCGTGATTGCGGATAAGGCAGCGCCCTACCGCAGCATCCTCACTCATGGATTTATCGTCAAAGAGGACGGCACCAAGCTCTCCAAGAGTGACGGCGCTGCCCGCCCCCTCACCGAATGGATCAAACAGTATGGCGCAGACATCGTGCGCCTCTGGATCTGCTCCCAGGACTATCGTGGCGATGTTCCCGTGTCCGACAAGATTGTCAGCAACATCGCTAATACCTACCGAAGTATTCGGAATACCCTACGCTTCCAACTTGGCAACCTCGCTGATTTTGATGACGCCAAGGACGCCATCCCCGTCGAAGCGCTGCATCCCCTCGACGCGTGGGCTCTGCACGAGTTAAACGCTCTCGTCCGCAACATCACGCAAGCCTTTGAAGCCTACGAGTTTCACCGTGCATTTCAGGAGCTCAACCGCTTTTGCACGCTGACCTTGTCCGCAACCTATCACGATATTTTAAAAGACCGGCTCTATACCCGCGCTAAGACAGATCCCATTCGGCGCTCGGCCCAAACCGTCATCCACCACTGCTTCTCGGTGTTTACCCGCTTACTCGCCCCCATCCTTCCGTTCACCGCGGATGAAGCGTGGAGCCATGCCCACGGAGATGCCGACTTGACCGCAGATGCGGTCAGCCTAAGCACATGGCCAGAGGCCGACAGCACATGGGACAATGCACCCATCGCCGAGGATATCCGCAACCTGCGGCGCTTCCTCGCCGACGAAGTCAACGACGCGCTTGAGGCCCTGCGCCAGCGTAAGGAAATTGGCCAGAGCTTGGATGCCTTAGTACATCTGAAGGGCTCCGAGAACGATCCAACCTTCCAACTCCTTCAGCGCTACGCTGACGATCTCGAGGAACTTTTTATCGTTTCAAAGGTCACTCTCGAGGTCGATAATTCGCTCACCAAAATTAAGGTTGAGACCAGTCATGCACCCGGAGTCCGTTGCCCTCGAAGCTGGCGATGGGTGGATCACCTTGTCAAAACCGAAGCGTGGGGCGAGGTTTCCCCACGCTGTGCAGCAGCGCTCGCCATGAGTGAAGGCAGATAATTTCCCCCTAGTATCCAAAATATATTTACAAATTATGCCCGCAAAGAAAACAACCAAGAAGGTAGCCAAGAAAAAAGTCGCCACCAAGAAAGCTGCTACGAAAAAAGTTGCTGCTAAAAAAGCATCTGCCGCAAAGCCAGTAGCTCCCAAGAAAAAGGCCCTGACGAAGGTTGCGAAAAAGTCTACGACCAAAAAACAGGCAGGCAAAGCTGGTGAGCAGAGCAAAGAAGCAGCAAAAAAGCCGAGCATCACCAGCGGCGTACCCCGTCCCTCCCTCGGTAAAAAAGCCTCGCCAATCTCTTTCTCCCTGGAAGATGCGGTGGGCGTGGTCGCCAGCCGACAGGAGGCTGAGGCCGTCGACAAAAAGTCTCCCGCTGCGAAGGCTGCCAAACCTGTGTCACCGAGCCCAAAAAAGGTCGCCAAACCTGCTGCGGAGGCACCCACCCAAACCCGCAAACACGGCGCCGCTTCCCTGGCCGATATCCTTGGATTCAACCCAGCTCAGAAAAAGTCGGAAACCGAGCTCGAGGAGAACCAAATCCCCAAGAAATGGATTAAATACTATCGCTTGTTAATCGATTTGCGAAAACACGTTAAGGACGAGCTGAGTCTCCACACTGCGGATACTTTAAAACGGTCGAACCGCGATGATTCGGGAGATCTCTCCGGCTACGGCCAACATCAGGCAGATGCGGCGACGGATAACTTTGACCGCGATTTCGCCCTTAGCCTGCTCTCCGCTGAGCAGGACGCGCTCTACGAGATCGAACAGGCCATCAAACGCATTAAAAGCGATAATTACGGTCGCTGCGAGGTGACCGGAGAGCCCATCAACAAAGCTCGCTTGGCGGCGGTGCCTTTCACCCGTTTTTCGGTTGAGGGACAAAAGGAATTCGAGAAAAACCGGCGCCGGAAGGTCGACCGGGGCGGCGCCTTTGCCGACAACTCCGAAGGGGTCTCTCTGGCTAGCGATGACGATAGCGACGAATAGACGCGGGACCTCTCGGAGCGTTCCGGATCGGCCCTCACCCACTCACTGATGCCCCTCCGCCCAAAGGGGGCGCTCCTTTGCTTGAACGATGCCTTCCGCAACCCGCATTCAACGTGTGCTCGCCTATCGGCGTCTCTACATTACCGCCCTCATCATCCTTGTCGCGGATGTGCTGAGTAAGCTATGGATTATTGAAACGCTCCCCTTCAATACCTATCACCCTTCCGAAAGCATCCCTGTAATCGATGGATTTTTCTATATCGTCCACATTGGAAATGAGGGTGCGGCTTGGGGCATACTCTCCGGCTACAGCACGTTTCTAGCACTCTTCGCGCTCGTTGCTTTAGCCGTCATTTATCGCTTCCGGCATACGCTGGAGCTCAAACGCCCGATCCTTCAACTGGCTTTTGGAATGATGATCGGGGGGATCATTGGAAATCTGCGCGACCGCCTCGCCTATGGGCACGTCGTCGACTTTCTGGACTTCCACTTCCCCTTTGCGATCCCCTTTATTTTGGAGGGTGGCCGGTACCCCGCCTTCAACGTGGCGGATGCGGGTATCGTTATCGGTGTATTTACTTACTTTATTCTGACTTTTTTCCCTGCTAAGCCGACCGGAGCAGAGACCGCGGAAGTGGTCGATCGCTAAAAGTTTTTGGGCGGGCTATAGGAGTGCCTGCACCATGGGATCGAGCGCGCGTAGAGCTGTGCTCACTTCATCGCCCAGCGGTACACTTTAGCGTAAGCTTCGGCCGACCGGTCCCAAGTGAAGTCACTGCGCATTCCGGCCTGCTGGATGGCGGCCAAGCCCTCGGGACGGTCATAGTAGGTCGAGCAGGCCCACCCTATAGTGTCGTAGAGCGCGCGGGGGGTGGCTTCCGAAAAAAGAAAACCGGTCCCTTCCGCACTGCCTTCGCGGTAGTTGCAAATCGTGTCAATGAGCCCACCAGTCGCTCGCGCGACAGGTGGGGTACCGTAGAGCATAGCATAAATCTGGCTCAAGCCACAGGGTTCAAAGCGAGAGGGCATCAACAAAAAGTCTGCGCCGCCAATGATTCCGTGGGCTAGCGTGTTATCAAACCCAATGTGCGTGCCCACCCGCCCCGGGAAAGCCTTGGCCAGATCGGTGAAGGCCCGTTCCAAAACCGGATCGCCAGACCCGATCAACGCGATCTGCACTCGCATATCGCGGAGTACCCTTGGCGCACACTCTGCCAACAGATCCAAACCCTTTTGGTCAACCAGCCGCGAGACGACCCCAAACACCGGGCAGTCCGGGAGCACCTCAAGGCCCAGCACGTTCTGTAAGGCTTGCTTGCACTCGGCTTTGCCGCTGAGGTCGTCAGCCGAAAAATTACGCTTCAAAAGCGGGTCTTTTGCAGGGTCCCACTCGCTCGGATCAATTCCGTTCAAAATCCCGATAAGGTCTCCGGCTCGGAAGCGCAGCAAATTGTGCAAGCCACACCCACCCGCGGGACCTTGAATTTCTGCGGCGTAGGTCGGACTCACCGTGGTTAATTTATTCGCGTTGTATAGCCCTCCTTTCAGAAAGTTGAGCTCGCCAAAAGACTCTAAGCAATCCGGACGAAAAGTGGATGCCGGCAAACCCGCATAGTCCAGGACGGATTTATGAAACCACCCCTGATGCTGCATATTGTGAAGGGTGAGGACACTCGAAGCCTTGCCCAAAGCGGTTCCCGCCTCGGTGGTATTCAAGTAAACCGGGAGCAGGCCGGTCGGCCAGTCGTGACAGTGAAAAATGTCGGGCACCCAATCAAGATGGGTACAGGCGTCGAGCGCCGCGCGGGCGAAAAAACTAAAGCGATAACCGCTGCTCTCAGCCTCGTTGCCGGTGGGTCCGGCGTAGACGTCGGTTGAATCAAAGTAATCATTGTGCTCGACCAAATAGAGCGGTACTTCGCTGCCGGGCAGAGTCCCCTCCCATAGTCGGGCGTAGGCATCATGCCGCCCAAGATGCACCACCAGAGGGCGCAAATTCGGAACCATGTCCTCACACCACCGCAAACCGCGGTAACGGGGTAAAATGATCCGCACGTCGTGTCCCAGGGCTTTGAGTGCCTTGGCAAGGGCTCCCACAACGTCCGCCAAACCACCCACTTTAACCACCGGAGCGAGCTCCGGGGTGACCATCAGAATCCGCATCGGTACTTTTTTCATGAATTATCTTCTTCCGCGCGCTCACCTGCTTCGTATGCCTCGGTATAACGACTGCCGATAAAAAAGAGGGGAAGGAGGCAGAGCAGACCTATGCAAGTCACGATCAAGATTAAAAATCCGGTGGCATCATGCACGCTGCCAATGTCCCCAATCAAGGGAAGCACCCAATGTTCCTCCAAAGCACCCGCCCCGCGGGTGTACGCCCAAAAGGTCAAAAACAAGCTCCTTAGGAAATTCGTGAGCACGGCAAGCACCATCGCCGCGCCGACCAGCAAAGCCTTTTTCCAAAACCGATCGAGAAACACCGCCGCTAAAAAAGAACCCGCAAAGAGGCATGCGGTGAGGGAGCGGATTCCTGAACAAGCTTCCTCCACGCCCACGCGCCCTTCCGGAAGAATCAGGATATTGCCCTCCCGGATCAGCGGAAAGCCGAAGATGTCAAACGTGTTGAAAACCACCACGGTGACCTGCGTGAGCAGAGCGACACGGATACGGGTCTCGAGGACTGAGACCATCGGCGCGGAAAGCAACCAAATGACCGCCGGAAAAAGAAAAAGCAGCGTGATGGTGGCCCGCGCTTTTAAGCCGCGCCGACGTCCATCAAAGCTTTTCCGGCTAAGGATAAAAACCGTGCTCAGTAAGAGTGCGCCAAACCCGCTGGACATGGCCAGGGAGGCGGGGTTTTCCGGTCCCGCAATGGAGCGTAGCAGCGCTCCGATGCCAAACAGGGTGAGCCCCCCAAACCAAACCAAGCCGGCTCCAAAGTCGAAGGTAGCGTGCAGGGCCCTGCCTTCCTCCGCAAGATCCTCCGGGTCGGGTGTAAAGAGCAGCTTCTTCAGCGTCGGCCATCGATCAAAAAGAATATACGCTACAAAGAGGGGAACCAGGTAGCCAAAACTATAGTCCTCCCGGTCTTGCCACCAAAAGAGCTGGTCCCAGATCAGATAAAGGCAAAACCCCGCCAAAATAAACGCGGCAGCGAGGTACTCCCTGGGGAGCGCCATGAAACGGGATGCGTTGGGTTCTTGCGGGGCTGACATGACAAAATGGGTGATACGGTCTAAATCGGAGGGGCTATGCTTGAAAGGATGCAGACTAAAGGCAATCTAGAAGACGACCCTCACAATACGATGGACGTCGAGGCAGGAAAGTACAGGCTTTTGCGAAACATGGCAGAACAGCATAATATCGGATTTTCAGATAAAAGCGCAGATGGCTTGGAGCGTTTACACGCCTACTGGCGGATGGCCTACATTAAAGCGCCGAAGACGGAGGCACGGCATCAAAATCCTTTCAAACATATTCCCCACATGGAAAGTGAGCGGGAGTCCGGGCTTTTGTTCCGCGGCAAGCATAATTATATTGTGATGAACCGCTACCCGTACAACGCCGGCCACCTCCTCGTCGCCCCCTACGGTGAGGTTTCCCGGCTCGCCGAACTGGACACCGCGGAGCGGACGGAGCACCTCGATCTGGTGATTGAGGCCGAGCGTATCCTGACCGAGGCCCTCGCACCCGATGGCTTTAATGTCGGTTACAACCTGGGCTCGGCGGGAGGTGCGGGCATTCCCACGCACTTGCACTGCCACATCGTCCCGCGATGGTCGGGAGACACGAACTTTATGCCGGTTATCGGCAATACCCGGGTACTCCCGGAAGCTATGGAAGCGATGTGGGAGCGGCTCCGCGCCTTTGCTCCCAAAGGTAACCAACGCTCCTAGCGCAACCTCCTTTTCAATCTCATGATTTCTGAAAAGCTCACTTTTTCGAATCCCCGCCATCTTCACCAGCTGTATGCGGGCAACCCCAGTAATCTCGCGGAAGCAGAAAAGGCCCTGGAGCTGGAAATCGCCACGCGGGATGACTGGGTCTCGCTCAAAGGCGCCTCCGCCTCCGTGGAAGAGGGAAAGACCCTCTTCGAAATCCTCGAACTCGCCCGAAACCAAGGGCTGAATATCCGGGATGCCGACTTTAGCTACATTCTAAAAACCCTTTCCGATGGAAATCGGGACGCGCTCAGGGCACTCTTCGCCGACCCCTTCGTTATCCGGCTAAAACGGCGCAGTATCGTCCCCAAAACGATCAACCAAAAGCGCTACCTAACGAGCATCGATCAACATCCGGTTACCTTCGGGATCGGTCCCGCGGGCACGGGCAAAACCTACCTCGCGATGGCCTCGGCATTGAAAGCCCTGATGGAGGGAAGCGTTGAGCGGATTATCCTGACGCGCCCGGCAGTGGAGGCGGGCGAGGCGCTCGGCTTCCTTCCCGGCGACCTTGAGGAAAAAATCCTTCCCTACCTCACCCCGCTCTACGACGCGATGTTTGAGATGCTTGGGAAGGACCAAACCTCTGCCCTGATGGAGCGCAATGCGATCGAGATCGCACCGCTGGCATACATGCGCGGGCGCACCCTCGCCAATGCGTTTGTCGTTCTGGATGAGGCACAAAATGCCACCCACGAACAGATGGTCATGTTTTTAACGCGGATGGGAGACGGCTCACGGATGGTCGTCACCGGAGATGTCACCCAGATCGATTTGCCCAAAGCCAAACAGTCCGGCCTGATCGAAGCCAGCCGCATCCTGCGGGATATTGAAGGAGTGGAAATCTTTCACTTTGGGGGCCAGGATGTGGTCCGCCACCCGATTGTCCAACGCATCATCGAAGCCTACGCGCGGAACGCCGGGTAATCGACGCGCTCACCTTATCCAGCTTTATGGACTTTTTGCTCAAAAAACGTTTTCGCCAAAAGCCCCGGGACCGCTCGCTGCGGGATCGCCCAAGAAACCGATCAAACGGTGCGGAGCCTGCGCCCTGGTACAGGACCACGCACCTCTTTCAAGGATTGCTCTTCATCCTCTTTGTGGCGGTGGTTTCCGCCATTTGCTTCATCGGAAAGGGTGAAAACACCGTCAGGTTCACCGTGGGTCAACCAGCGAGCGAACGGGTCGTCGCGGAGTTTGAGTTCACCTATAACAGCCAGGTCCAGGCCAATCGCCGCATCGCTGAGGCGCGCTTGCAGGAACCCCCGGTATTCCGGCGCAGCATGGAACCTTTCCAACGCTTTGAGACCTTCCTCAATGACCTCAACAATCGATTCGCCGAGGA
>PWZW01000138.1 GCA_003567255.1 Puniceicoccaceae bacterium
CCCGTTTACTGTATCTGAAAGAATATTACAGAAAGTCTGGTGGCAGCAAGCCTTTGCCCCGGGTGGACTCCGCACAATGAGTGGGAAACCCCTGGTCGTGTACCATCCTGGACGTTGGAATAAGCAGGAGGGGCCCGATTTTATTGGAGCCCGACTGGAGATTGACGGTGAGGCTATCGCCGGAGATGTAGAGGTGCACTTCAAACTTGCTGACTGGGTGCAGCACGGGCACGGGGAAGATCCGGCGTTTAAGCACGTGATTCTGCATGCGTTGATGTATCCTGATCCAAGCGGGCGCCGTACGGCCACCACCCTTGAGGGAAGGGCCCCTGAAGTTTTTGTGATGGGGCATTTCCTCAACGAGGATTTAGAGAACTTTGCGAACGATGAGGCGCTGCGGGAAATGGAAACGGCGCTTTCCTCACCGTGGGTCGAGGCGTTTTTGAGATGTCCGCTTGATGAGCGCTTGGCGGCACTTCAAGCGGGTGCGCGGCACCGTTGGGCGCAGAAGCGCAGTTTTGCGGCAAAGCGCTTGGCGAAGACTGACTGGGCCGCTGCCTGTCATCAATGCTTTCTGGAAGTCATGGGCTACCGCCGAAATCGGGCCCCGATGGGCCGCATCGCCTTGGAACATTCCCTGCGCGATTTTAGCAAGTCCGGCGAGTTCGCCATCGATGAGGTTTATGATAAGCACCGTGAGGAGTGGCGCTTGGCCGGGCTCCGTCCGGCAAACCATCCCAAGCTGCGGCTGAAACAATATCGGCAAATTTGTCAGAACGCGCCGGACTGGCCGGAGCGGGTTAGGCAATGTTTTGAAGCGTGCCTGGACGGTGCCGTGACTGAGGACCTCGCAGCGTTTGCGAAGACCCGTGCCTACCGTCGCAAGTCAGGTATGCGCAATGTGCGCCAAACCATTGGCAAGGAAATTTTCGGGGGTATGCTCAATGGACCTCGGCTCGACACGCTCATCGTGGACGCCCTGCTACCTTTGCTTGATGCCTCTGGCTGTGGCGGTGCTGCCACCTGCTGGGAGCATTGGTTTCCGGGAGATACCCCAAACCATCAAAAAGCGTTTCTGCGTGCGGCAGCGCTGGCCGGGGAAAACACTACATTGGTGCATAGTAACGGGCTGAATCAGGGTGCCATCGAGCTTTTTTTGAAAAGCCAGGCAAGCTAAGCCTTGCGCGAGCGTGCGCTTGACCGGACTGATCGCAATGCGCCCCTACGGGCAGCGCAGGTTTTCCGGGATTTGGTATTACGCACTGTTACGATCTTTGCGGAGGTGACTCAGTCGACGGTAAAAAGACTCACCATGTACCAGTTTCATCATTTTTCTGCGATGTTCCACCGCCAAGCGAAAGGCTTTTTTCTCTCCGTACTTTTTAATCGAGAAGGAGGTGCACTTTTGGACTCCGGGCTTGGGCCGCCAGCTCACGGAAAAACATTCATAGACCGCTCCTTTGGGACCTTTCCGGGATGTGCGGCTGACTCCGATTTCTCCCGTTTTGTTGCGGGAATCCGAGACCACCACCCGCTGTGGCTTGGTTTCCTTGGGTACCGCTTTGAGGCGCTCTCTTAAATTCTCGTGAAAGGCTTTGGCGGCTTCGTAGGCCTTGTCCCGACCACCATGCTTTCGGTCACTAAAAAGTTTACTGTAGGTTTTTCCGTTGCGATAAGCTCGAACGAACCAGCCGTGGGTCGATTTTGAATCGATACGGCTAATACCTTTTTGTGATTTTTCGTTTTTAGCTTCGAGTTCCATTTGATTGATACCAAGCAACCTTTGTTCATTCGACCGAAGGTGAGGGCCCGTGAGCTCCCGCACTTCAGCCATCCTTTGGTTAAGCTTATGAAGTGGGTAATCCGAAGATTTTCAAATGCTTGGAAACTTTTCCCAACACCTATGGTTGAGATATCCACAGATACGCATCCAGCGAAACGGGCAATACCCTGACGGCGCTCTGCGCCTAACTGGCCAGAGCAGGTCTTGAAACTACGGACTAAGCAGTGATGGTTCCCCTTGATTGATCCCCATCGGCAAGTGCGCGTATGGCGGCAGCTGTGCCCCTCGGTTCAGTAACTGAACTTTCACTTCAAAGACAGTTTCGAGAATGTCCCCGGTGAAGACGCTGTCGACCGGTCCGCTTGCCACGACCACGCCTTTCTTTAGAAAAATGAGTTCATCCGCGATCTCTGCAGCAACGTTTAGGTCGTGGAGTGCGAGGATGCAGGTCTGGCCTTGCCGTGCGCGTGCATGGATGGCTTGAAGGACGGCCTGCTGATGTTTGAGGTCGAGGCCGTTCAAGGGTTCGTCCAGCAGGAGCAATCCGTCTTGTCCACGCTTTAGATGCGCCAGTTGAAACAAAACCCGGGCAAGTTGGACGCGTTGCTGCTCACCTCCGGAAAGGCTGGTGTAGCTGCGTTGGGCGAGTGCTTCCAGGGCAAAGGTACTCAAGAGCCGTGCTTTGGCGTTTTGTGCGTCCTCCATCGAAAGGGGCGTACCCTCGACCTGTCCAAGCTTGAGGACCTCGGCAACGCTCATCGGAAAACTCAGGGCATGACTTTGGGGAAGGTAGGCCCTGACCGCGGCGAGGGCGCTGTTGGACCACGCGCGGAGGGACTGTCCCGCGAGCGTAATATCTCCGGTACTGGGGGGCAGCAGGCCAGCGAGTAGACGGATGAGCGTGGATTTGCCCGCGCCGTTCGGCCCTGCCAATACCGTAACCTTACCCTGCGCGAAGCTTTGGGTGAACTCATGGATCAGTGTTTGCTTACCCGTTCGGTAGCCTACCTTTTGGGTCTTGATCATAGCGGGAGGTGCAGGCGTCGACGTTCGTAAACGAGGAGGGCAAGGAAGAAGGGTGCACCGAGGAGCGCCGTGAGGATTCCGGTGGGGAGCTCGGCTGCGCCGAGGAGGGTGCGCGCGGCCAGGTCGGTGCCCGCGAGGAGCAGCCCTCCGGCGAGGGCAGAGGTCGGCAGCAAATACCGGTGATCCGTGCCGACAATGATACGACAAATGTGAGGAACCACCAAACCGACAAACCCAATCGTACCCGTAAGGGCCACGGCGGCGCCCACCCCCAGGCCACTTCCGAGGAAAACAATCCGCTTCACACGTTGGGGCTGTACGCCGAGGGTCTGGGCGGTTTCCTCACCGAGAAGTAGGGCATTGAGTGCCTTGGCCTGCGTACAGAGGAGGAGGATTGCGCCGAGCAGGACAGGGATTGCCAAGTAA
Organism: Puniceicoccaceae bacterium; assembly: GCA_003567255.1. Taxonomy (GTDB): domain Bacteria; phylum Verrucomicrobiota; class Verrucomicrobiia; order Opitutales; family Coraliomargaritaceae; genus T3Sed10-183. The sequence goes on from PWZW01000138.1 coordinate 3,236, forward strand.
ACGCTTGCCGAAGGTGCGCGCGAAAGGCTACCCAGCGTCCAAAACGCGAGATCCCGAATCTGCTCCAGTCCGGAACTAAAAACGAAGACACCGATGAGCGCCCCGGCAAAGGTATTTACCGCGATCCCACAGAGCAGCATAGCCGGTACACTGGGACCCTGTTCGGTTCGGGAGAGGCTGTAGATTAAAACCGTGGTCCCGACCGCTCCAATCGCGGCACCTGCCATAGTGGCATATATGCCGGATAAAAAGGTGACCCCCCCCGCCAAAAAACCGCCACTGAGGGCGATCACCGCACCTGCGCCAACCGCACCTCCGGCGGAGACCCCAATCAGCCCCGGATCCGCCAAGGGGTTGCGAAAAAGCCCTTGGAGCGCACCTCCCGCGGTCGCCAAAACCGCCCCCGTGAGCAAGCCCAGCACAAGCCGGGGTAGGCGGACCTCCCGAACGATCATCGTCTCCACCTCACTGGCTTCGGGGAGGCCCACGCTTGTCACACTGTTTCCGAGGAGGGCAGAGGGTAGGACACTCGGGCTAATGGAAATGACGCCAGAAGCCAGTGCGAGCAGAGCGCAGAAAATGGTACCGAGGACGAGTAAGCCCGGGACCGCGCGTCTTTTTGATGGAGAGAGCGGAAACACCCCTAGATCTATAATGCGCCTGATTCGCATCTGTCGACTCAAGATAGCAGCGGTCCCTTTGGTCGGCGCGCCCGGTTTTTGATTAATGACCGGCCTTACGTACCCGGCGACATCGTTCCGAACAATAGACCACGGCTTCCCAATCCTTCGCCCATTTTTTGCGCCAAGCGAAAGGCCGCTGGCAGACCGGACAGATTTTCTCCGGGAGATGGGCTTTTTTCACACCACGTGGCATCGGCTTTTAGCAGAGTTCCCCAAGGAGCGCAGGGAGTTTGCTCTTGAATTTGAAGAAACCAGCCCTGGCATGCGGCCAGAGGGCGGTGTCCCAGGCCCGGCGAGCAAAATGGATCGGTTGTTCAGGGTGTGTCTTGTGGTAATCCTCCAAAAGAGATTTCCAAGGGCCGGTCGCGGGCGCCATCACCAAGATGCCATTGAGTTTATTTTGCGCGTACCAGGCATGCAAAGCTGCCCGCCAATCGGATGACCCCAGAGGGGTGTAAGCGGCGTTAAAGTGTTTGGCGGCACGTGCACCCGCGTCCTCCAGAGCCTTGGTGTTGAATGCACTGACGGCCTGCGATAGGCGGTGAGTCTCAGCGAGCTCACTTGGCCATCCACCAGCGATCGCTTGGATCGCATGCGCTGCCAGCGGGCTGTTTTCAAGATAGAGATCATCACCGAGGATCAACAGGCCGAGCCGTTTGTCGCTTTTTACGGGTGGTAGTGGTTCCAGTGGCGCGGGTCCGTCCTTCGCCGGGGGGTGTGGTGGACCCTCCATCGGTTCCGCATCCTCGTTCAGTTGTCCGGAGGGTTCGAAGCGACCGTTGGTGAAGCGGGCAATATTTCCACTGCGGGCGATGTAATGTTTACCGAGCGTCTGGAGCCCTGCCACCCAGCGCCAACTTAGGGTGTTGGATGCCGCATCACCATCCAGCAAATGGCGGTAAAAAAAGTCTGCACCCAACTGCCACGGGAGCTTAAGGGTGAAAATCCAAATGGAGGCGAACCACATGCGGCTGTGGTTGTGAAGATAGTTATTTTGGACCAATTCTTTCGCCCAATGATCAAAGCACTCGATCCCGGTTTTCCCTTCCTCCGCAGCGCTCAGGGTACGTCCGCGGACGCTTTCGGGCGCGTAGGTTTCCTTGAGCGTCCCGAGCTCGTCCAAATATTGCGCCCATACCGACGGCCTTAATTCGAGCCAGCCCTTCCAATAAGTTCGCCAGGCGACTTCTTGGACAAACTTTTCGACCTTGGAGGGTGAGCATGCCTCTCTCGCCGCGCTCACCACTTCCGCCTCGGTGATGAGGCGCCTCCCGATGTATGGGCTGAGCCGTGACACTTGCGGATGTCCTGGCTCATCGAAGTTACGGTTTTCTGCATAGGCTCCCGCTTTGGGAAGAAAGTCTGCGAGCTGACGAAGCGCGCCAGCTCGGGTGGGCTCGTCAAGGTGGATATCTGTAATGTTCATAACTGCGATGTACTTCAGTTGCGTTTATGGGAAAAGTTCGAGTTGATTGGACTTCGGTTTCGGTGGTTCGGTGGGCTTGGGCCGATTGAAAATTGCGGCGTCGCGGCCGTGGTGTCGGCGCGTTGCTGAGCCTTTGCGGCTTCCGTGTTTTTGGTAAACGCGCTGGTTTTCGCTACGAAAAGAATCAGCTCGCCGGGCGGCTCCCAGTTTGGCGCGGGCTTGGCGCAGACTGCTACTCAAATCAATCATGGGCTTTGGGTACGTCCTGCCTAGCTGGATACCCTTTGCCTCAAGCATAAAGGCACCCGCTTTCCACGGGGTGTGGATGAGCTCAGAAGGCAGAGCGGCGACTTCCGGCACCCAGCGACGGGTGAAGCTGCCGTCGGGATCGTGGTCCAAGCCCTGTTTGATGGGGTTGTAAATACGCACCGTGTTGATTCCGGTAACGCCGCTCTGCATTTGCAACTGAGAGATGTGGATGCCCGGCTCGTAGTCGATGAAGCAGCGGGCGAGGGGGTCCCGGAAGCGACGCCAATCCAGCCACAGCGGGAAGGCGGCAAAGGAGGTCAGCATCGCACGCATCCGAAAGTTGATCCAGCCGGTGGCGCGCAGGGATCGTAAACAGGCATCGACAAAAGGAAAACCGGTTTGCCCCGCCAAGAACTGCGCAAGCACGTCATCGCTGGGACCGTCATCGCGCAGCCCTTCAAAACCTCGATGGAAATTGCTGTGCTCGGCCCGGGGTTCGCTTTCGAGCTTTTGAATAAAGTGGCAGTGCCAATGGCAGCGTCCTAAAAAAGCGGAAACACTGCCGAGCTGAATCGGACGTTCCGCTCGGCGCATCGCTTTCAACCGAGCAAGGCCATCTGTGGCAAGGTGCACTGCCATGCGCATGGAGACGCAGCCATGCGTCAGGTAGGGGCTGAGCCTTGAGCAACTTGACCAGGCGGTCGCAGGACTACTCATGCGCTTTGAATAGTCCCGCCCACGCCCGTTTAGAAACGCGTCGAGGCGGCGCAATCCTGCCGAAGTGCCCCCTTTTTGCACGGTGGGGGTCCGCTCGGCAAAGGGCGTCAGCTTCAGCGCATCCGCCGGGGGGAGTGCGCCTAGAGGGAGGGCCGGCCCCCGCCACTTGCCTAGCTTCGCCGGAGCGTCGAGCGGTTCCGGGCGCATCCGCCGGTTCCATTCGGCAGACCAGGTGTCCCGGTTGCGAAGTGCCCGCACCACTGCGTTGTTGGGATACTCCTGCCAGGAAATGCCCTCGTTTTGGCTCCACACCGCCACCGCACGGTCCCGCCGGTAGGTGAGGGTGTTCCCCGTTTCCTCATGGGACCATAGCCGCTTGAATCCGAGGCTTTCGCGAAGGTGCGCAAAGCACTCCACCGCTTCGCCATGAAGCACGAGCAGGGGAGCCCCGCGAAGCGCGAGGGCATCGGCCAGTTCCTCCAAAGCCTGTCTGGCAAAGTTCCAGTGCAGGGCATCGGCGTCGGGTGCGCCGAGCAGGCTCGGTTCCAGTAAATAGCAAGCCACCACGGGTCCCCGCTGGCTCGCTTCAACCAGCGGGGGGTGATCAAGGACGCGGAGATCTTTCTTAAACCATACCACATCCTCGATCCCCGCCAGTTGACGGCAGAGACTTCGCGGTAACGCCTTTGGCAACGTAACAGACACAGCAGAGACCTTCGCCGATGCTCACTGCGGGTCAACGCCTCCAACGATTTTTCCCGGGGTTTAGGGCGGGAAATTCCCAAAGAATGCGGGCGCCCCTATTTGGCGCTTGCCGGGGTTTTGCCGATCCGTCCGGCCAAACGCTCGTAGCTTTCCAAAATGACAGCTTCTGTCGTCTCCCAGTCCACGCAGCCGTCGGTGATGGATACACCATACTTCAGTTGATCCACCGGTTGCGGGAAGGATTGATTACCCTTGGCCAAGTTACTCTCGACCATGGCACCAATGATGGAGTGATCGGCCTCCGCCTGCGCGACCACCTCGCGCAAAACCGCTGGCTGGCGCTCGGGATCTTTACTTGAGTTGGCGTGACTGCAGTCGACCATGATTGCGGGGACGAGTCCGCCTTTCTCCAGGGCTTCGCGCGTTGCCTTGACGGATGCGGCGTCAAAGTTGGTGCCGTGGCTGCCCCCCCGCAAAACGATGTGGCAGCTGGGATTACCCCGGGTGGAAATCGCGGCGGCCCGGCCATCGAGGTCAATGCCCAGAAAAGTCTGCGGCTGCCCGGCGGCCTGGATCGCATTAATCGCGACCTGAATGCCCCCATCCGTCCCGTTTTTAAAGCCGAGAGGCATGGAGAGCCCGGAGGCCATCTGGCGGTGGGTCTGACTCTCGGTCGTGCGCGCGCCGATCGCTGACCAGCAAATTAAATCCGCGATGTACTGCGGAGTGATCGGGTCCAATAACTCGGTGGCGGTGGGCACGCCAAGCTCTATGATCTCACTCAAAAACCCACGGGCGATTTTCAAGCCCTCGGGGATTTTGCAGGAGCCGTC
>PWZW01000178.1 GCA_003567255.1 Puniceicoccaceae bacterium
GATTACTACTACCAAAAGGACTACGCGAAGTACTACAGTACAAAGCCGAAAGCCTAAGTTTTCAAAAGACCGGAAAGGGGGCAGGCTGAGGTCAAAAGAGCGGTGAGCTCAAGAGCCCTCAGCGGCGTTTAACACTGATTTTGTTTCGGCTTTCCATGGCCATTTGGCGAACGGCATCCTCGGTCAGTAATTGGACGAATAGATCGTTGTACCCTTCGACGAAGGCACGTTCTTCAACATCGAAATAAAATACGGAATTGCCCCGCGCAGATAGGCCGTGCTGCCCCTGGATACGTGCGGGCAACTCGAGTTGGGAGATGTCGGATACAATGCTCAATTTCGCGCAAAGACGATCTTCGATGTAAACATAGCCGACCAAGGTAATCTCTGAAAATCCCCGAACTTGAAAGCTCTCATCACCGACTTGATAAGGCATTTCGGCGGGGATACGAACCGACTCTCCGACGGCTAAACTTTTCGTGGGTAGGGGAAAAAGCATGCGCAAAAAAGTTTCGTGGGCCGCGTCTCCCGAACCTCCGCTACCATCTTCCCGCAGCCCGGAGATTTCCACAGCTGGCATAACTTGAGTTTCGGTTGGGGCCGAGGCGCCTCCCATGCGCATTTCCGCTCGGACATTTTGGAGGAGTAAATCAGCCGTCCGGTTACGCCGGGGGACGATTTGCAAACGTCCTTTGGCCTTCATGTACTGTTCCTGAATTTCGGTTTCGTCCGTATGCGTGGTGCCTGTTTGGGTCAGCATCTCCACCTCCTGCTGGTAGTCATAGAGGAAAGCTTTTTGCGTATCCGAAAAATCCCACCGAAAGACAGGCTCAGTCGTGGGTGCCTCAGCTTTGGGGTATTCCGCCTCAGCCAGCGCGGAAAGTTCTGGTTGGGCTTGGGTTTCCTGCTGACTGTCTGAGCAACCGACGATAAAGGCGGCACTGAGCAAAACAAATACATGCTTAGGTAAAAATTTCATGATTACGGGATTTATAGATTAATGAGCAAAATATACAATCAAAGCCTCGGCTCAAGCGAAGCGCGTGGTCAATTGTCTGGCGGTGGGTGGTGGTCGGGGTGCGCGGACTACAACGTTTACCCCAAGTGCTTACTCACGCCGGGAGTCGCATAAGTTGGGGCAAATTGGATGATGCTGAGTACAGCAAGGATGAGGAGCGCAAATTGTGCTGAAGGTTCGCCCCCTAGCATGAAAATAGAGAGGAAAACCGGCGTTTCGGAGAGGGCCAAACCCACAATGAGTAGAACCAGTTGTTTTGAAGGACCCAGGGGTCTACTCAGGATACGCCATCTTATGAAAGAGGCAGCGGCGAAGAGGAGCATGCTGACAATTGCGACGAAAAGAATCAGCCCGGTCGCGGGCTCCCCCTCACGAGTGAAAAAGTCACGGAGGAGGTAAACGACCACAAAGGTTGCCTGCAGGTAGGCAAACCAAAGAATCCATGGGATGAAAGGGTTGGGCGAGGCGTCTTGCATGGCTACTAAATCAAAAGCTTGGGGTGAGGATTTCGAGATCAATTACCCGAATACGCAAGGATCATTGCCCGGGTTTACGTTGTTTGGGCGTAGGCCTTGGGCTTTCTTGCGCAAACGTATCCCGGGGCTTAGCGCTTTGAGCGTTCTCCACCTTGCCGGAAACTGGTTTGGCAGCATCTGTGCGCTCATGACGCCGTTCTCTTTGTTCATGTAGATGGTGGGATAAGCCGCTATAACCCCTGGCTGCTGGTTTTGCCAACAGGCGGTAGATGGTTGCCGCGATGAAGGCGATAAAAAGCCCGACAATTGCACCGCCCAAAGCGCTGATTCCGAAGACAGTGGCAACGTTGTTAAAATTCTCACCCCAAGAACCCTCCCGCAGGGCATTAAGCATTTCTTCGAAGCGCCTGCGGCCAAGAAAGGAAACCTCAACGCCAAAAATCCCCAAAAAAGTTCTTCCGATTTGGTAGGAGGAAAAATAGATAGGGAGAATGGTCAGTGGGTTTGAGATGAACTGTAACCCCGCGAGGACTGGTAAATTAGCCCGGAAAATGAGGGCCAGGGCAAAGGCGATGGGGAGCTGGATACCAAAAAGCGGGAGTAGCGCGAGAATGCAGCCCGCATAGATCGCCGGCACCATGTGTTCGACGCGGAAGCTCCAGAGGAACGCTTTCTTTCGGGCACTTTTGGCAAACCACTTGAGGACTGGATAGCGGTGTATATTAGTCCGCCTCGGCAGCGGTCTTAAGAAACGCTTGATCCTTCGGATCCGTAGATTGCGTAATTTATGGTGAGCTTTTTCCTCAGACGTCATCAGGTGCCGCTTGGTGAGATTACAGTAAGAGGATAAAGTTTCGTAAAATCTAAGGATGGTTTCCCCTGCGCCCCGTCTCGCGGCAAAGGAAACCATCCGTTCGCAATTAAACGTGAAGGTGTTAACGCATTTCCTGGCCGGAAACCACGTCGACAATCTTGAAATTCTCAACGTGGAAGAGGGGATCCGCCCGGAAGGAAAGTTTGACCCCATAGGATTCCTCAATGCTCACGAGCAGGGCTTCATCCTCGTTGCGCAAGCGCTCAAGGTTCGTCGGGTGGAGCAAAACTCTGAGATTCAATTCACCCGCGTTGGCGTCGCGACTTCGGGCATGCCGAATCACGCTGATCAGGCGCCGCTGGATTTCCACGCTGATGGTCCGGGAGGATTTCACTGCGCCGCGGCCAGCGCAGTAGGGACAACTGGTGTAAATCCCGCTGGACAGGCTTTCTGAATGGCGCTGACGCGTCATTTGCATGATGCCGAGGGTGGAAATCGGGAGAACGTGGCTCTTCGCTTTATCGTTGGCCATTTCCTGCCGCATGCGCTGGTAAACCGCATTTCGATCGCGTTTCTGCTTCATATCGATAAAATCGATAATGATCAGCCCTCCGATGTTACGCAGGCGCATCTGTCGGGCGACTTCGCTCGCCGCCTCAAGGTTAGCCTGGGTGATGAAGTCTTTACCGTCCTTGGTTTTGCTCTTGTGTGAACCGGTGTTTACGTCGATCGATATGAGCGCTTCCGTTTCTTCAATAACAATTTCTCCGCCACTGGGCAGCGGTACCCGGCGCATGTAAGTTTGCTCGATCTGCCGCTCGATATTGAAGCGCTCAAAGATCGGGATGTTTTCCTTGAAATGGTTGATCTTGGAGCGAGAGCGGGAGGAAATTTTGCTGACCTCGTTGACCATGCGCTCGTAGCCCTCTTGGCTATCGACCATGACCCGGTCAATTTCCTCGGTCAGGAAATCCCGCACTGTACGGCCAACGATGTCTGGTTCGACGTATAGGCAAGCCGGTTTTTTCGCCTCATTCAGACGCTCATTGATGACCTCCCAGCGCTTGAGCAAAATATGAAGATCGCGCACGAAGTAGCGGGCTTTTTTGCCCTCCCCAGCAGTCCGGATGATCAGCCCCATACCCTCGGGTAAGGTGAGGTCACGCAAAATGTCCTTCAGGCGATTCCGCTCCTTTTTATCCTCGATCTTGCGCGAAATGCCGAGCTGGCCGGAATGCGGCATCAGCACCAGAAAGCGTCCTGGCAGGGCGACGTTGGTTGTCGTGCGTGGCCCCTTCGACCCAATGTGCCCCTTGGTGATTTGCACGATGATTTCGCTGCCAATCGGGTAGAGCGAGGGGATATCTTTGACCGTGATTTTGTCTTTGCTCTTCTTTTGAGCAGCCGAGCTGTTGTCTTTGATGATTTCGACCCCGCTGTCGTTGGCGGCGGGCAGAATATCCCAGTAGTGCAGGAAGGCGTTCTTGGGCTCACCAATATCGACAAATGCGGCTTTAAGGCCGGGTTCGAGGTTTTGGATGCGCCCCTTATAAATAGCGCCGACCTCGCGGGCCTCTCCGGTCCGTTCGACCTCAAACTTTTCAAGGACACCGTCGCGAAGGAGGGCAACGCGGGTTTCCAAAGGTTCAGCATTGATGATTAACTCCGTGTAGGAGCGATCTTCGCGCTTGATAGCCTTGATAATCTTTTGCAGCAATGGCTGCTTTTTGGAACGTTTAAGGGCGGCTTCGTTGAGTTGATCAGAGTCGATGCGCTCGGGTTTCTTTTCTTTCGGTTTTTGGTGAAGGTCAGCGTGTGGATCTTGGTCTTCGGAATTATTGGAATCAGTCGATGATGCGTGCATATTTATTGGGTCTCCCGGGTTGGGGAGGCTTCCTATGCCTGGGCTGTTTTAATGGCCGGGGTGAGATGTGCTGAGTGCAGGGATTTACCATTTAGGTAAAATCCTTCCTATATCGATGAACACTCTGGACAAAACCCTGGAGAATAAAACAGCTCAAAACAAATGAGCCTCCGTAACTTAAAAACGGAAGCGGTAAGCCGGTGATCGGTGTGATCCCGATAGTCATGCCAATATTGATGAAGAAGTGGACCAGGAATATGACGCTAACCCCAACGGCTAGCTGCATCCCAAATCGATCTCTTGCGAGGGCGGCAATTCGTATGCCATTGGCGACCATCAGTCCAAACAGACCGATGACAAACGCGCTTCCAAGAAAGCCTGTCTCCTCCGCAACAACGGAGAAGATAAAGTCATTGTGTGCGACTGCTTGAGGGAGGTAGCCCAATTGAGCTTGGGTCCCTTGTAGGGGGCCTTTGCCAAGCGCCCCTCCCGTTGCAGCAGAAATTTTTGCTTGGTTAGAGTTCCATGAGGCTCCCGTTCCCGATGGGTCGATCAGGGCGGGGGCGACAAAGGTGAGAATCCGTCCGCGCTGGTAGTCGCGCAGCGGGAGAAAAGAGCGCTCCTGGTAGGGAACGATAGGCGAGGTTTCCGCGAGGGCAGGGTCCGCGCGACGCTCATTTACCGCTTCGAGGTGCTTGGCGTACCCGAAGATATCCGCCCCGACGATTGCCACAAAAACAAGGAAGACGGCAAAGGTAGTGATAAAAAAGCGTTGCGAAAGTCGCGATACGTAGAGGAGAGCAAACAGCATTGGCGGAAAGACAAGGGTCGACCCTAGATCCGGCTGAAGAAAAATCAATAATATTGGTGCCAGAAAGACGGCACCCACAAAAAGAAGGGAGGAAAGGGATTCCTTGATATCTCCAAGCTTGGAACGTGCCAAAATGCTCGCGGCCATGATGAGGGTTCCGATCTTGGCACCTTCGGTAGGCTGGAAGTACATAATGCCTAAATTGATCCATCGCCGCGCACCCATCATTTCGACACCCATGGGAGTCATCACCAAGAGGAGACCACACAGACCAGCCAGGTAAACGAAGTGCGCGTAGCTAAGGAAATGCTTGTAGTTAATCGAGGCGATCACGAGGTAAGCCAAGCAGCCCAGGGCTATCCAAATGAGTTGCATCATCCAGGCAGTGCCGCCACTTGAGTACTGGGCGGAAAAAATAAAAAAGACGCCAACGACGCAGAGGCAGAGGATGCAGATTGGATTGATTACGTCTGAGCGTAAACTGACCGCCGGCCGCAAAAGTCTTTGGTAGGATTCATTAAAGATGCGCTGATGCAGGCTTTCTGCTCTCGAAGTACGCGCTCCAAATCCTCCACCGCGTTGCTGCGCAGAAGTTGAGGAGGGGGCCTGTGTTTTGAAGCGCATGCTTTATCCTATAGATTCAGACAGCGCGAAGCGCATTGTCAATCAGGAGAAACTTTGTCGAGCGACGGGAAGGGGGCTGTGGGAATGCCTGGAAGCGAAAAGTGGATTTGTCTGCCTGCTTGAGAATGGGTGGTTGGCATGGCTCAACTGGCTTGTTTGCTTGCGGCGGCACGGGCCGCCAACACCGCTGTGGTCCAGGCGGCTTGAAAGTTAAATCCGCCGGTGATGCCATCCATGTCGATGCACTCGCCAGCAAAGTAAAGCCCGGGGGTATGGCGGCTTTCCATGGTTTTGAAGTTAATGGACGATCGCTTGACACCGCCGGCGGTGACAAATTCTTCCCGGTTGGTGGTTTTGCCGGTGATTTCGAAGGTCCCGTTGAGGCATTCTTCGGTAAGGCGGTGTTGGGCATCTTTTTTCAATTGGCTCCAGACGGCCGCCTTGTCGATGCCGCTGGCTTCCACAAGGCGCTCCCAGAGCCTTTTCGGAATCCCCTCAAGCGGGTCTTTGCTGATGCGTTTACGCCCGGCTTTGGTGCGTAGGTTGGCGAAAGCCGCCTGCAGTGCCTGGGGGTTCAGGGTGGGCAGCCAGTTTATTCTCAGGGGAAGATGATATTTCTCGGCTGCAAAGGTGCGGGCCTCCCAGGCTGAAAGCCGCAGAATCGCTGGGCCGCTTAACCCGCGGTGAGTGATCAGGATCGGGCCTTGACGGGCTTCACCCTGAGAGAGCGTGACGGATACGTTTTCGAGTGAGATCCCGGACAGGCCGCTGAGTCGCCGGTCAGCAACATTTACTGCAAAAAGCGATGGGACGAGGGGCTCCAAGGGATGACCACACTTTTCGATGGCCTTGGTGAGGGCGTTCGCCTTGAGAGAGCCTCCGGCGAGGAGTACTTGTGCGGCATGGATGGTCAAACCATTGGCAAAAGTAAGCGCAAACCCCTGGTCCTTCCTCACCAAATCGACCAGTTCGGTTTTTTTGTGCTTTTCGATACCGAGGCGCTCGGCCTCTTTATGGAAGCAATCAATGATGGTGCCAGAATCATCGGTGGTCGGAAACATGCGCCCATCCGCTTCTGTTTTCAGTGCCACTCCGCGACGCTCAAACCAGTCAATCGTATCCTGTGGTTGCCACTGGTGGAAGGCGGCGCGTAGCTCACGGGTACCTCGCGGGTAGTGTTCAGCGAGTTTCTTGGGATCAAAACAGGCGTGGGTAACGTTGCAGCGCCCACCACCGGAGATCCTGACTTTTTGGAGGAAGCCGGGCCCTTTTTCAAAGATGGCGGCCCTCGCACCCTTTTTTCTGGCGGCGTAGTGGAGCGCTCCAAAAAAGCCGGCGGCCCCACCGCCGACCACGGCGAAATCAAGGTCCCTGGGGAGTGCGATGGTCATGTCTGAATCAGTTGCTGTCCGCGGTGGCTTCAGCGAGGGCCTCCAAGCTGGACCACTGTTCATATGCTTGCGCGGTGGTTTTCTCCAAAGCTTTCACCTTTGCGGCGGCTTCGCTATGACTTAGCCCCGTTTTTTGTGTAAAATCAGGTCCTGCCATGGCCTCTGCCAAATCCGCCATCTCCTTTTCCAGTCGCTCGATTTCCAGAGGTAATTTTTGTAAAGCATCGCGCTCTTTATTCGTCAGTTTGCGCGGCTTTTCTGTCGGAGTGTTGGCTGATTTTTGAGGTCCGGGGGTGCTTGGTTTTTCCTTGCTCCCCTGAGTGCTGGTCAGCCGTGCCTTTCTCTGTTGCTCCAGCCATACATCGCAACCACCGATGTATTCGGTGACGCGGCCGTCGCCTTCAAGAATGATGGTACTGGTCACGATGTTGTTCAGGAATTCACGGTCGTGACTGACCAGGAGGACGGTCCCGTTGAATTCAAGGAGCATTTCCTCCAGAAGCTCCACGGTCTCAATGTCGAGGTCATTTGTTGGCTCATCCATAATGATGAGGTTGGCCGGTTTTGAAAACAACCGAGCTAAGAGGACGCGGGCTCGTTCGCCACCGGAAAGTTTACGAATCGGGGCTCGAGCACTTTCCGGAGAGAAGAGAAAGTCGCGGAGGTAGGATAAAATGTGCCGTGACTTACCGTTAAAGGTTATGGTGTCTCCGTGAGGACTGACATTTTCTGCGACGGAGAGATTCTCGTCGAGTTGATCCCGGTGCTGATCAAAGTACGCGACCTCCAGTTTTGTACCGTGCGTCAC
>PWZW01000023.1 GCA_003567255.1 Puniceicoccaceae bacterium
AGGCGAAGGGCTGGTCCGGTCCCGGCAGGAACCGGAACAGCCCTTAGGCTTTGGCCGAACGCGCTTCAACGCGGCTACCAACCATCGCACTCGATCCAAAGGCGAAGGCCTTCGGCTACCAACCATCGCACTCGATCCAAAGGCGAAGGCCTTCGGCTACCAACCACCGCACTCGATCCAAAGGCGAAGGCCTTCGGCTACCCGTTTCGAAAGTGCGAGGCATGAATCCCCGTAAAGAAAGCGCTAAATCCTCCTGCGCCAAAAAAGAAGCTTTGACCGTTAGGTATTAATCCCTAACTTCCACACATATAATGCTATGCAGAACCTCGCCAAAGCAAATACCGCCCCGAGCAAAGTCACCTAACCTTCGCGCTGAGCTACCACCCGCTGAGAGACCGGCTTCTCTACCAATGCCACGCCGAGGGCAACAACCTCACTCCACTCCCCCCTTTCTCCACTCTGTTTACCCTGGACCCGGTCGAATCCGTAGCGCCTTCGACGGTCGTTACTTAACAAGCACTACCCTCTCAGCTTATGCGCACACTTTTGCACTTGGTTGTAGATAACAGCCTCTTCAAACAGTGCCTGAATTGGCTCTGGGGGCTTTCACCTGTGGCTCCCTGCGACGGCGTTGCCCTCAGTTCCCCTCACTCCCGAAGCCGACGCCCGGGAGGCACAACATGAAAAAAAAGCGGATAGCACACGTACTCATCACGCTCTTCACGCTTACCTGCAGCGCGTACGGTCAAGCGGAACCTCAAGTCCCCTTTGATCTGGAGAAGTTTCAACCCGTGCTCTCCGAGTGCAGGCTGCACAGCCCCCGCACCAGTAGCCCCATTGCGGTGAGCAACGGAAACTTCGGTGGCTACGAACTCCCGGGGCGGTTTTACCTCGGGGCGGACGGAACGACCATGGTGCTGGGGACAATCAGTAACGATCGTGATCGCAGTGAACTTCGGCACAACACCCGCTGGTCGGTGCTGGGCGAGGAGAAACGCCTCTCCGCAAGATTGCGATTCGACAAACCGGTTGCCCTGGGCAGCAAGCGATCACGTCTCAATTTTGTGCAGGTCTATAAGCCGGATGAGTCCCTCGGGCCCATTGTATTGGTACAGTGGCGGGGCAGCTGGGAAGCTGACGGCGAGGAGGACCAACTTGGTGTCTTTGTCCAAGGTGCTGAAGATCTCAATTTGGGTCCTCGTCCCGATGGCTTTTTCGATTTGGACGTCGTTGTCGAGCATGGCATCCTTCGCATTTACATCGATAACGAATTGAAGGGTACGCGTGATATTTCCCGATTCAGTGATTCCAACGTATTTTTTAAAACCGGCAACTACCACCGTGGCATCTTGGCTCACGAGGTTGAATTTGAATCGCTTTCGATTAGCACAGCTCCCCCTGGTCCGAGCTTAATGCTCGAACCAGCGGAGGGGGATGCCCTCACAGTGATGGAGGGCAGCGATCCGAGCACCTACTCCGCGGTGCTTAACCGCGTACCCAACGAGGAGGTGACGGTTAGCTTAGGATTCGACAACGTGGTAAACGCCAGCCCAACCAGCCTCACCTTCACCCCCAGCAACTGGGATGTGCCGCAAGTGGTGAGCGTGACCGCGGTGGATGAAGAGATAAACCAACTTCTGGAGATCAGAACGATCATCAACACAACAAGCAGTTTAGATCCAGCGTGGGATGGCCTTAGCAGTACTCTTGACGTCAGTGTTTTAGCCGATGGATATGCCGCACCCGTAGTCGACGCCGGGCCGAACCAGACACTTTCAATTTCTGATGACATCCCTTGGTTGCCCTCAGCCTTATTCCCTGCTGGGTGGTATGACGCCAGCGATGCGGCCACCCTGACGCTGGACGGCTCAGCCGTTAGCCAATGGCGGGACAAAAGCGGTAATAACCTGCACCTCGCCCAAGCGGAAGCCTCCCGACGTCCGCTGACGGGAGTTCACACCATCCATGGAATGACCACGGTCAAATTCGACGGCAGCAATGACCACATGGTAACGTCGAGCAACCCGTTTGGTTCGGTGATCCAAGATGCATTTGTCATCACGGTGCATCGACACGACGGGCGCGTGCGAGGGACACTCTTCAGCCTGAGCGGATCCTCGGCAAGCGGCAATCGCTGGCAGGCGCACGCTCCCTGGGACGACCACCGTCTATATTTTGACACAAAGTCGGGCTCAGACAATCGAATCCAATCGTCGTATGGCGTCAGTGTGGGCGACGTAATTCTCACCAGCTTTTACGGAAGTGTGACCGAATCGACCCAGCAGGTGTTTAAGAATGGCAGCCTCCTTGCAAGTGGCAATTCCCCGGGAACCCTGAGCAATCCTCCGGGAAATTGGTTTGTCGGTAGCGGCGCCAACACCCAGCACCAAAACACCTCCATCGCAGAAATGATTGTTATTAACGGAAGGGTCAATGCGGATGAGCGTCAGAAACTTGAAGGCTATCTGGCTCACAAGTGGGCTCTACAGGCAAACTTACCCGCCAATCACCCCTACAAAAGCGAGGCACCGGGCGGTCCCGGAGTAGCCTTGGTTCTCGATCCCATCATCAATTCCCCGCTCAGCGGAGGACTCACGATTTCCTGGAGCTGGGAATCCGGGCCGAATCCCGTATCTTTTGCCAATGCATCAGACCCCAACACAACCGCTTTTTTCACTGAGTTCGGAAAGTATGTCCTAGGCCTCACGGTCTCCGATGGAGTTACAAGCTCATACGATGAAATCACCGTTACGGTTATCGACCCAAATAGCACTGCGCCTGAGGTGGATGCTGGTCCGGACCAGATAGTGACGATCTCGGGCGTCGCCCAGTGGATACCTACAGCCCTGCCTTTGGCTGCCTGGTACGATGCTTCGGATGAGAGCACGATCACGAAAGACGGCTCCCATCAGGTCAGCCAGTGGCGGGATCGGAGCGGGAATCAACGCCACGTCAACCAATCCAGCAACAATGCCTATCCCCTGTCTGGCACCCGGACATTGAATGGCTTGAACGCTTTGGCTTTCAGCGGAAGCGCAAGTCAGTTTCTCCGCTCAACCGAGCCAATGGGCGAACAGCCACTGACGGCCTTTGCCGTCGTGCAGTTTGATTCAACCGATCTAGATTCAACCGTGTTTGATGGTGCGGGATCGCGCTGCATGCTACGGCGTAGGAGTAATGGGGCTCTCGCCCTTTACGCAGGAAGTTGGGTCGATGGTGAGACCACCGCTGCGGAAGCGGTGCTTGTCTCGGTTGAGTTTAACGGGGCAAACAGTGCCATTCGGAAGAACGGCGGGACTGCCGCAAGCGGGGATCCTGGCGCGGAAGGACTAACCTCAGGCCTGACGATTGGCAATATCAGCGGGAATCCAGGCGAAAATTGGCGGATGGATGGCCTGGTCAGTGAATTGATTTTTCTCAGCGCTTCCTTGCCGGACACTGAACGCCAGCGGCTGGAAGGCTATCTGGCCCACAAGTGGGGATTGCAGGTTCAGCTTCCGGGCGCTCACCCTTACAAAAACGCAGCACCCGAGATAGCCCTTGCCACCGCGAGCTTGAATGGCTCTGCCAGTGACGAGGGCAGCGACTCCTTGACCACACTCTGGAGCCTGATCTCCGGCCCGGGTCCCGTCTTATTTGAAGACAGTGGCGCAGTCGAGACCACCGCTACATTTTTCGCCGAAGGCACCTATGTACTGCGCCTTACCGCCGATGACGGTTTCACACAGATTGATGACGATACCACCATCACGGTCGTCCCCGAGACGGAAGACAGCTTCAGCGATTGGATCGCCGGATTTGATCTGGGTGAGCAGGAAGGATTCGATGACGACTACAATAACGACGGTGTGCCGAACGGATTGAAGTTTTTCTTCGCCATTGATCCTCGAGAGCCGAGCCCTGGACTATCTATCATCGCCCCCGAAGCGGCGAACCCGCATCAGTTCACCTTCACACACCCCATGGCGGAAGGCCTCCCGGCCAATGTCGAGGGTGAGTATCTTTGGTCGAAAGACTTGGCCACCTTCCATGCCGATGGTACGACTAATGGAGATGGCACCAGTGTCACCTTCGTCCGCAGCGAACCCGTCGATGGCATGGTAACGGTCACGGCGACGATTCACGGGACGCCGACGGATCGTATCTTCGTCAAACTCGTCGTCACCGAGCTTGAATAGGCAAATAGCTTTGTAAACTAATTTGGATGAAGATGGTAAATGCACTCGCTACCCTCAAAGAATCGTCGTTTGCTACCCAACTACTTTTATCTGAATAACCCCAATCCCCCACCAATCTGAATGAAGCGCATCAGACAGATCCTCTTTGCGTTGATTTGTGTTTGCTCCAGTGCTCACGGTCAATCCGAGCCACAGGTCCCCTTTGATTTGGAGAAGTTTCAACCGGTGCTTTCGCAATGCAGGTTGCACAGCCCCCGCACCAGTAATCCCATTGCCGTAAGCAACGGAAATTTCGGCGGCTATGAACTTCCGGGCCGATTCTACCTGGGGGACGACGGGGCGACGATGGTGCTGGCAACAACCACCAGCGACCGTGACCGCAGCGAACTTCGCCATAATTTCAATTGGCCGGTGACCGAGCAGGAAGTGCACTACTCCGCGCGGTTACGGTTCGCCAAGCTTGTCCCTCATCAGGAAGATTTTTGGCAACGAAGACGACTTAACTTCGTGCAGATATATGTTCCGGGAATTCCCTTGGGGCCAGTGCTGTTGGTCAGGGGGGATGTAAATTTCGATGGCACAGAGGATCATCTTTGGGCCACGGTGCAGGGCGGTGAAACGCACGATCTGGGGCCTCGACCCGATGGATTCTTCAATCTGTATATCCGTGTCAACGGGGGAATACTACAGATTTTCATTAACGGTGAGCTGAAGGCCGAGGATAACCTGTTCCGGTTTGCGGGGGAAATCGCTTATTTTAAAACCGGTGCGTACCACAGGGGTATCCGACCCCATGCGGTTGAGTTCGATTCGCTCTCAATTACAGCGGGCCCATTCAATCATCCGCCGGTCTTTACCTCTAACCCGATCATCAAGGTCGATGCGATCGAAGAAGAGGCCTACAGTGCCACGATAACGGGTGATGCCAGCGACCCGGAAAATGATCCGTTGACCTTCAGTAAAGTTTCCGGACCGGCCTGGCTGAATATCGCCCCAAATGGCGATCTCTCCGGCACCCCAAGCAGTGGGGATGGTGGGCTGAATCGGTGGACGGTGGAAGTCTCCGACGACGATGGCAACGTCGACAGAGCTACACTGGAGATCGTGGTGGATAGCGGAAATGCGCCCTCAACGGTTTCACGGGTGTCCACTTTAGCGCGCCTCGCCTATGCTACGTTTGACACGGATACCTCTGATCGCGACAACAACCTGACGATGGCTCTGGCGGACGGCGCGGTAATCGATGCCGGTTCGGGAAGATTCGGTGGTTCAGTGCGCTTCAATGGCGGCAGTGATCGGGTGACCATCGACAATCATGAAGACTTCAACGACGGCAACCCGCCCTACATAGAACGCACGGTTTCACTGTGGTTTTCGGTGGATTCAGTCAGCGGTCGCCAGATGATCTTTGAGTCCGGCGGGAGTAGTCGTGGTTTCAATATCTACCTTGAAGACGACACCCTCTATGTGGGAGGCTGGGATAGCATTTTGGACGACTCCGATACCGCCACATGGCCGGGCACTTGGCGCTCGGTACGTGGGGTGACCCCCGGGCAGTGGCACCATGTGGCGTTGGTGCTGAATGCATCCGGCAATCCTACTGCGCCGACAATCGGCCAGTTCTTCGCCTACCTGAATGGTGTCGAGTTCGACATCGGGAACAGCATCGGTATGCAAGTTTGGAACCACACGAATGCCTCCGCTATCGGCGGTGTCGCCGGCGATAGCAAATACCATGATGAGGGGCTCGAACCTTCCAATATGGTCGGCTGGATCGACGACTTTGTGGTCTGGAACCGGGCACTGAGTGCTTCCGAGATCGCAACCATCGCGAGTGTGCTGCCTATTGTAACCTTTGACTTCGGGACTGGGGTGGACAAGACAGCTTACCAGGAAGCTGGGTTCACCGCCGCTTCCAATTCTAATTTTACGATCACTGACCGGGCGGATGATCTTCGGTTTCGATCAACAGCCAACAACCAAACGGGCGGGATCACCCGAACCTTCGCCGGGCTTGGCGGGGGAGAAAGGAAGGATTTCACCGTCACCGCGCAATATACACTGTCTGATTTCCACTCTTGGACGAGCAACGGAGGACGTCCCGGCAGCATCCTACTGTTTGCCAACAGTTCAAGTGTGGATGATATCAACAACACCGGTTTGGCGGTTCAGGTATGGTGCGATCAAAGTCAACCTTATCAAAAGTTCCGAATTTCAAGCGGAATCAATAATACGGCCACGGTAAACGAAACCATCCAATGGAATGCTGACGAAAGGGCGAACTTCGGTAATGGCAACATCCTGGAGATGACAGTTGATGTCACCTTCAGTGGCACAGACAGTATGCTTGTGGAAGCAACCCTGACGCGTCTCAACAATGGAGATTCGGTCACCGTATCGTTTTCCACCGACAGCGCCAGCACCTTTATTGGAGGCGAGTATTTCGGCTTTGGCGGACGTTTTTCAAACACCTACGAAACGGATTTAAACACGTTCAGTATCTTTCCCCACGGGAATAATCCCCCGGTGGCTGACGCGGGAGACGATCAGACCGTTGCGGAGATTGATGGAAGCGGCAACACGCCTGTCGCCCTTGATGGTAGCGGCTCGCATGATCCGGACGGCATCATTTTTAGTTACGTCTGGAGCGTCGGCGGAATCCAAATTGCAACGGGACCCAATCCCACCGTGTCTCTCTCCGCAGGCACTCACCTCCTCACGCTTACCGTGATCGACAACCTCGGTGCCAGCCACAGCGACACGGTGACGATCACCGTGACTGACTCGGTTCAGGAATCCTTTGGCAATTGGATTTCCGGATTCGCTCTCGAAGAACGAGCGGGGTTTAATGACGATTACAACAACGACGGCGTGCCGAACGGCATAAAGTTTTTCTTCGGCATCGACCCCACGGCGCCGAGCCGGGGACTTTCGGTCATCGCCCCCGCAGTGGCGAGCCCGCATCAGTTCACCTTCACACACCCCATGGCAGAGGGCCTACCAGCCGACATCCACGGAGCTTATCACTGGTCGAAAGATTTGGCCACCTTCCATGCCGACGGGGCCTCCGACGGAGACGGGACTACGGTCACCTTCGTCCGTGGCGAGGTCCTCGACGGCATGGTCACCGTCACGGCCACGATGCACGGCACGCCGACCGACCGCATTTTTGTCGTGCTCGCCGTTACGCATCTTGAATAGGTTCAAGACCAGTCTCAACACAGCCAGGCTGAAGTAGGCATTAGTCAAGCATACTAAAAGTTGCATTTTGTACCGAATCCTCGCATATTTCTACTTCTCTAAGCGACGGTCATATCAAAACCCCCAATAGACTGATCAAGCCGCAAAACCACATTAGGGTGCAACGCGGCGGCGGCAACGTCATGGCGGTGTCAAAAACCTCAAAGAAAACGTGAATATCGAAAATAAAAAACCCAGCCTTTTAAAAGTTTATTTTGTTTGTGCCTTGGCCATTTTCCTGTCGGCACATGGCCGAGCGGAAAATGAGGTCGTCGACCTGATTATTGTCTCAGGCCAATCCAATGCGGTCGGGTTCGACACTCGTGCGAGTGATTTACCGGAAGATCCGCGTG
>PWZW01000304.1 GCA_003567255.1 Puniceicoccaceae bacterium
AACTGCATAGTCGATTCTTTGAGAGTGATTTAAAGCGTTGAAGATTCCCGCTTATTTATTCTGTTGGTCCTGAGTCAGGAAAGTTCATAAATAACGACAATATTCAAAACGTATGCCCGCGGAAAGCCCGGAACAAAACACTATGAAATTTCGGTTAGCGCTATAGACGTTGAGTAACGCTGACGTTTGCGAAAGAAGTGAAGTACGTGAAACCCCTTTTTCTTCAACATCGGAATCACATTATCAAAGTGCTGGCCGACAGACTCTGGCCGGTGGGAATCTGAGCCTATCGTGAGCTTTACGCCCATTTCTGCGGCCCAGTCGAGAATGAGCGGATCTGGATGTACCGTGTATACACCCTTACTTAGCCCGCTAGTGTTGACCTCCATGCAACAGTCCGCTTCGACTACCGCAGCCAGAAAGTTTTTGATCACTGCTTCGTGTTCAGAGGGCTCGAAGTCTGCAACCGTGCCGTAAATCCGAATTACATCGGGGTGTCCAATCGTATCGTATCGACCAGAACGCACCCCGGCAGTAAGGTGCTTGAAATAAGTCTCAATAATTGCAGCGTCCTCGGTAACTCCGTTTTCAGCCAGCCATAACTGGTAGCTCTCGCACTGATGATGCAGGGAGCCGATCACAAAGTCGAAAGGTGCCTTGGCCAAAAGCACGTCCATGTTTTCAAGCTTCGATTCATCAGGAAAAATCTCGGCCTCGATACCGACCCGAACCTCTACCCCGAAAGTTTCGGCTGTATCTGCGGCATCCCGTACCATTTCAAAATATTTCGCCAGCTCACCAGCCTGCATTCGAATTCCGGACTGTCCAAAAGGTCCCCAATCCATCGGCACATGACAAGTCATCGTGATCAGTCCGATCCCCCGAGCTGCGGCGGCACGGGCGTATTCCTCTGGAAGCCCGACGGCATGTCCACAGAGGGGCGTGTGCATGTGGCAATCGATAAGCATGATAGATAATCTATTTTTATTCCAAACTGACGCCTATGGACGTACCGGGCGTAGGCGAAAAAATTTTGTTTGCGTTTCAGGGGAGCGCTCAGCGCACCATCCTCCATCTTAAAGAGAAAGCTCAAATAGCCAAGGAATGATTTCTATAAATTCCCTGGTTATTCACTAATAGACTGATAAAATCTTCCCGCTGAGACCGTTGGGCAAACGGAAAAAGTCTCCGGAAGTCCGTCCACGAAGTGCCCCGGCAAAGGGCGACTTGAGAGAAACCACCGTGACAAGGACCCCATCCAAATGAAACTCGACCCCTCCCCCGCTTGGTAAAAGGAAAAACGCCTCCTTCACCCCATCCAACTCGCAGCAAACGAGGGCGCCATTTTGAACAAGCGTAGCCGCACTCAAAAAAGTAGTGGAACCACCGATCAACTGGTCGAGGACTTCGGCCCAGTAACGGGCTTGACCAGCTTGTCCAGCCGCGAGGTACGAAGCCTCTAACCCCTGAGTATCCCATTGAGAATCTGCCCGCGACTCTTCATTTGTTGCGTAGTCGGCGGCATCCAGCGAGGCAGCGCGGGCTCCGGCAAGCTCTCGCTTCACTTCTGCTATGAGCAGCTCAAAGACTCGTTGCTTATCCATGCTCACTTTCTATGTTTCAAAGGATCCTGGCGGGTAGCAAGGCAAGTCACGCCACACCCCCCTCGCCTTGCACACCACGTCCAAGGTCATAGATCGCGTATCCTGCAAAAAGGTTTGGCAAGTTTCGACAACGCTTTCTCCAGTCTCCGCCCAAATAAACCCTGTGATGAATTTGGATTGAGCGGCGGGCACACCATTTTTCAAATTCATCCACCGAAAACGCATTCGAAGGCGCACTTTCATACCACTCGTTTGGATAAACCTCATTGTGTATGCGGTTTCCGGTTTTCAAAAAATTGAGCCGGTTTAACCAAAACCCGTGGTTCACAAAACCCACCGTCACGCGTTTCCCCACCCTGAGCGCGTCGCTCATGATTGCATCCGGATGGGATAATTGCTCAACCGTACGACTGAAAATGACCCGGTCAAATGAGCCTTCATCGAAGCAGTTCAGCACCTTTTGGGCATCGCCTTGATAAGCCGGGACACTGCGCTTCACGCAGCTTAGGATTTTGTCAAAATCGACGTCCACCCCCACGCCGTATGCACCCTTCTTCTGCATCAGGTACTCAATCAACACTCCGCGTCCGCAACCAAGGTCCAAGATACGGTCACCCGGTGCTACCCAGTCCGCGATAATTTGAAAATCAACCTGACGCCGCTTCCCCACCATTCCGCTTTGCTGCTTCATCGATCTAAAAAACGGGTTATGAGTTCGTACAGTTCCGGTGCATGAACGAGGAAAGAATCGTGCCCAAAGTCCATGGAAAGTTCCGCGTACGTCGCGCGTTTACCCAAGCGCAGCATCGCTTCCACGATCTCGCGATTTCCCTGGGGGGGATAAAGCCAATCGGAGGTAAAGCCCACGACCAATCCCTCTGCCTGAACTACCGAAAACGCGTCATCCAGTCGATTGTCCGGGCCATAAAGATCGAAGTGATCCAGAGCCTTGGTAAAATAAAGATAGGTATTCGGATCAAATCGATTAACAAAACTTTGCCCCTGATACCGCAGATAGCTCTCCACCTCAAACTCAACATCGAAACGCCCTCCCTCCTGAAGTGGCCGGGAGCGGCGACTCCGGCCAAACTTATTTTCCATGCCCTTGTCGGAAAGGTAGGTGATATGTGCCATCATCCGGGCAACGGCCAAACCGTGAGCCGGTCCTTCGCCCGACTCATAGGCACCATTTTTCCATTCAGGATCGGTAATGATCGCCTGGCGCCCAGTATCATTGAAGGCGATTGCCTGCGCGGTGTGCCTCGCGCCGGTGGCCAGCGCAAGATAGCGCCCCACCCGCTCTGGATAGCTGATTATCCACTGCAAAGCCTGCATGCCACCCATGCTTCCCCCGATAATGGCGTGCAACCGCCCAACTCCCAAGTGATCCAGTAAGCGCGCCTGAGCATTCACCATGTCCGCAACGGTCAACTCGGGGAAGTCGAGATTATAGCGTTTACCTGTCTCAGGGTTTATGGAACCGGGTCCCGTCGACCCTTGGCATCCCCCCAAACAGTTCGAGCAAATTACAAAATAGCGACTGGTATCAATCGGTTTACCGGGCCCCACCATGTGGTTCCACCAACCGGGCTTCCGATCCGTGATCCGGTAAACACCGGCACAGTGGTGGTCGCCGCTCAATGCATGACAAATCAAAATCGTATTATCAGCGGCTTTGTTAAGGTGCCCATAAGTTTCGTAGCGAATCGTCATCCGCGGAATGGTGTCTCCGGATTCAAAGGTGAACACCGCATCGGAAACAAAATCCTGGAATTCGATCAACCCAACTTCACCGCCTTCGGTGGGATTGGAATCAATGAGTTCAGAATCGTTCATATAAACATGGGCTAGCGTGCTTTGCTGAGAAAAACAATCGTTGAATTGGCGCGATCCGCGACGCTCAATTTTCCACCGGGCTTCGGGAGATCCTACGCACCCTCAAATTGTTGGATAGATCAACGTCCTCAGAACCTGCGGGCGGGGTTACTTGAGCAAGAATATCGACCTCACTACTTCCGATTCCGTCTGGCATGGTGACGTATATGGCTCGCGCCGCCACGGCTCCAGGATCCAAAGAGCCGAGAGAGAAAGTTTGTTCACCACCTTCATTTGTCCGTATCTTTAGGGTCGCGTTACTCAACCACGCCGTCCCCCGATTTTGTACGACCACCTGAATCGCAGTCGTCTGTCCCGGAACTGCGTTGGCAGGTACATGTATATCAGCAATCGCAAGATCCACCACGTTGCCTTGGGCACGTCTGCCGAGCCGTTCCCAGCTCAAAATCCCCTCACCGTAGGTGGGGTCCGGCCCCGGCATGCCAGCATCGTCCAGATGCTGGCGCATCAGCGCGACCACACCCTCCGGAGCCATCCGCGGGTTTTCCGAAATCAGTGCCGCAAGTGTTCCGGATACCATGGGAGCGGCCGCCGAAGTTCCGGAAAATAAGGTGACTTCCGTTCCATCGTGAACAACTATCCCCACGCCGGGAGCGGCAAAGTCAATGCCTCTTGCTTGATTTGGAAAAAGCGGATGCTGGCTATCCGCATCGATTGCAGTAACCGCCAACACGCGAGGATCCGCTGCCGGGTAGGGTAAGCGCTCGATCGCCTCGTTCCCAGCGGAAGCAACCATGAGTACACGTGCACCGTGGGCGTAGCGAATGGCCTCCAAAAGAACCGGGCTCTCCCCGTAAACGCCAACACTGAGATTAATAATCTGAGCCCCACTATCGACTGCGTCGACGATCCCCCGAGCAAGGTCGAAACTGTTACCCACACCATCTTCATCAAGTACGCGAAAGCTTAAGAGCGTACTGGCCGGGGCTACCCCGTCCGGCCCTGAAATGATCGAAGCGACGGAGGTTCCGTGCCGCGCATCCGCATCTGTACCCAAATAGTCTCGCCATAGCCTCAGCTCTGCCGGAAAGCCCATTTCTGAGTCCACGCCAGTATCCAAGATGGCAACGCGCACACCGGATCCAGCATTTTCCCCAAAAATCCCGCTAATCTCACCGGCGGTCAGACCAAAGCCCCGCAGTTGACCCAAAAGTTCCGGCGGAAAATCACTGGGTGGTACAGGCGGAGACGCGAAAAAATTAGGTTCTTCGCGCCCTCCAAATGCCGCCGGATCCAAACGCCTCAAGGTACTTTCAGGCAGCCTAACCGCATTTAACTGAGGTAGCTGCCCATACGCTTTCAATCCAGCCCGCTCAAGCGCCTCAAAATACCGCGCCATAGACTCCGCATCATCAAATCGTACGATGCTTTCGTTTGGAATCGCATTCGGTGGCCGCGGCCTTTCGCGCGGTGCGACTGCCTCCGGCGCTTCTAATAAAGTCCTGCCCGGCTCACTCGGCACGGTGGGCGGATCAACGCCAACCAATGCCGGTTCCCTTGCTACGCTCACCTCATCAGGAGATTGCCAAAGCATAAATCCGAGGGCGCAGATCAGGAGAACAAAAATTAAGAGACCGAGGTTTCGCATGGACGTAAGAGAGACTTTCGTCGATCAAAAGTCCCTCAGCAAACTATTTAAATACATCCAGACCACACCCTAAGTCTGAACACATGCCAGAAGCGGTGTTAGCCGTTAGCCCTTCGCACGCTCAAAACGGTACGTCATCATCCAATACATCGTCGTCTGCCCCATCGGGCGCGGGAGCCGTGTCCTGCCTAGCCTTACGCGGTGGAGGCGAGGAACTCTCGTAGCCTGAGCCGCTGCGGTCACCTCCCTCACTTTGGTCATCCCTCCCGCCAACAAACTGGAAATTTTCCAAGACGACATTCAGCTTACTGCGCTTCTCGCCGTCCTTGCCCTCCCACTGGTCCAGCCGCAACCGACCTTCGACCATAAGTGGACGTCCTTTTTGGACGTACTTGCTGATCGTCTCAGCTTGGCGCCCAAACGCATCAATATCCACGAAAGTAGTTTCTTCCCGCTTTTCGCCATCTTTGGTCGTGTACTGACGATTCACGGCGAGGCCAAACTTACAGATCGCAAGACCGCCCGGAGTGACCCTCAACTCGGGATCACGGGTAAGGTTACCCATTAAAATTACTTTGTTGAAATTAGCCATTTATTTGAGTCTCCGACAAGCAGAGCCCACCACCGACCTACTTAGCTTCTATGAAAATGCGATTCACCCGTTTGTCGAGGCGCAATTTTTCTTTCAAAACATCCGGCACTTTCGAGTCTGCCGTTTTGAAATCGATCACTACGTAGTGACCCTGAGTGAAGCGCTGATCAGCCGCCCGGGAAAAATCCCTGGTTCCCAAATCTTCATTGCCCTCGACGGAACTTCCGGCGGAGGACAAAATTGCGCTGATGTCAGCAATCACCTTGGCAGCGTCGTCTTCGGTTTTCCGAAGATCTAGGATGAATGTGGCTTTGTAGGATTTTTCGTTTTTTTCAGTCATTGGAATTAGAAATTGGAGTTTGTTTCTGGTTTATTTGAATCATAGCCCGTTCGGGGCCCTGGGTAATTATGTCTTTTATTTGAGTTAAGTAGTTCGGCATCCGCTCATCAAGCAAATGTAATTCATCAGCGGTGAGGTGACTTAGCACGTAGTCCGCAAGGTCCATCGCTTTATGCGGCTTGGCACCAATCCCGATGCGGTAGCGGTGAAATCCTTCGCCCGCCTCCGACAGGAGACTGGCGATACCATTGTGCCCACCGGCGCTTCCGGAAGCACTGAGTTTCACCCGGCCAAAATCCAAGGTGATATCGTCATAGATAATCAAAGCGCGCTGCGCACCCAGGTTGTGGAAGCGGAGCCAAGCACTCAATGAGCGACCACTGTCATTCATGTAAGTGCTCGGTTTCAAAACCACTACAGAACCCTCACCGATCGCCACACGGCTAATCTGCCCGTGAAAGCGTGAACTCTCCCGCCAAGTGGCCCCTGCAGCGTCCACAAGGGCATCGACCAGCAAAAACCCCACATTGTGGCGGGTTTTTGCATATTTTTCACCCGGATTTCCGAGACCAGCAATGATGCTGATGGACATACTTTAAAAGAACGAACGCGGTGCGCTCTAAAAAGACAACACCACGGTTTGAGATGAGAAATACGGGGCTCGTTTAGGCCTCAGCTTTTTCAGCAGACTCCACCTCAGCTGCAGCCTCTGCATCCGCCTCAGCGTCGTCAGCCTTTTCGGCAGAAGTGCGGGAAATGCGGCTACCCACGCAACCAACAAGCAGAAGGTCCGATTCACCGTGGATTTCGACTCCCTCCGGTACCTTTACTTCACCTAAGTGGATACCCTCGCCGACGTGCAACCCGGAAACATCCAACTCGATGCTTTCCGGCAGGTCACCCGGCTTACAACGGATTTCAAGTTCGTAAACGTGCTGGTCGATCAATCCGCTTTCGTTTTTGACACCGATTGATTTTTCTTCGCCCACCACGATAACAGGAACGTGGGTTGTGAATGCTTCACCACGCTCGACCTCATGGAAATCAATGTGGTCGTAGCCGTCCTTGATCGCGTTGCGCTCCGCATTTTGGATGGTGCTGAGGACTGTCTTGCCATCTTCGTCGTGAAGCTCAATCAGCGCAGCACTTCCTTGAGTCGATTTGTTCAGAAGACGAAATTCCACGGCGGAAACAGAAATCGAGCGGGCTTTGCCCTTTCCGTAGACATTTGCAGGTATGCGACCAGCCTTGCGTAGGCGACCGGAAGGACCGCTGCCAATCTCGGTGCGGGAGGTGATGTTGAGCTTGAATTGTTTCATGTTGTTTGAACGAGACACATGCGCACAGAACGCATTTGTAAATACGAAAACCAAGGAAAATGAATCTGCCTTGCAGAAATGCAACCTTTAAACGAAGCAGAAAAGCAATCTGCCTTGGCCTCCGATACCAGGCCCCCAAAAAAAATTAGACCTATCCCCGAGAATCGTCATTCCTCGGCCCGTATCCCGGTAGAACCGCGAAGCACCTTTCCGATCGTACAAATCCGGATTAGTCGTAAACCGACAAAGAGAAGGTTGCCCGGAAAGCAAAACCATGCCACCCCAAGGTTGACGAAAAGCAAAGCAACAACCCACTCCGGATGAACGACGACAAAACAATCAAGCAGCGCAAATTTTGGCTCCGCACCATCTTCATCGGCGCAGCGGGCATCGTCCTGCCTCCCCTGGGAGGTTTTCTCCTCAGCTTATC